>NZ_JBSXNL010000030.1:0-64396 GCF_056857615.1 Galbibacter sp. L-19 | reverse complement strand
AAAAGCATCATACTTTGTAAAAAGCCAATCATTACTTGCTCTTAAATTTGCATCCTGTGTTAATATAGGTTGATCCAGTTTGTTATATACAATATATTCTACTCCCTTTCCTGGAAGTTGTTTTTCTACCAATCGATTACGGCCATCATATCTATACTGATACCCTAAAGCAGCTAATTTTGAATTGATCGTAGCCAAACTTGCCGTGGTGGCATTCAGCTTTGGAGGCAATACATAAGTTAAATTACCATAATCATCATAGACATAATATGTATCATGCGCTACAACCTGCTCATTAGTAGCTATGCTTCCATTCATATCAACATCTGAAGGACCATAAGTGCGTTTTAAGACAACTCGTCCTTGTTTGTCCGTGAACTCTTCCGTACTATGAAGCTTTCCAGAGGTATGATTCTCGTCGTAAGTGATCGTTTTATAGAGTTTACCTCCAGTAAAAAAGCCATTTCCTTTCAAACTTAAATTTGGCAAATAACCAGCTGTTATTTCTACTTCAAATTTACGCACTTGATCTGAGGCTGTATTTGCATCATAATCAAAAGCTATTTCATGTCCTGACCCTAATTGCCAATCCTTTCCAGGAGCTGCTTGTTTTAAAACTCTATTTAGAGGAGATGCTTCAAATGCTTTTTCAGAGTATGGATTCACTTCATTTATATCTATATCATCCGGATAATGAGTCTGATAATACGTTTGGGTGGCTCCTGCAGGATCTGTACTGCGATAACTCCCTAAGCCATCAGTAGCTTGATATGGTAACCAATCCTTGTCCTGACGCCCATAAGCATCATAACCAATATGAGTAACAAGGTCTTTAGGTGTTCGATCTATTAAATTACTCACTGAACTTTCACTACCATCTCGGTATTCAACTACAGGTTTATAAAAGTATTGACGTACATCTGTATTTGTGCTATAATACAAGTAACTCCTAAAATGAGAAGTGGTGGTATCACTACGCCATTTAAAGTCTTTTCCATTGAGAACCTTATTCCCAAATTGATCATATACTCCACTTAACCCAGAGTCACCTCCTGAATAAGTATAAGGATGTATAATTCCAACCATTAAATACCACTTATCAAGTTCAGGTAAATCTCCATACCAAAAGTAAGGATTGCTATCTGCTGTACCATCCAATCTATTTACATTCTTTGTCCCATGATAGGTAGTACCATCTTCTGATACCGTACGCTTTACCCAAACACTGTAACGATAGGATTTATTTTTATCCACATTAATGTAATCCGTATTCCAGCCACCATCAGCATCACTCGCTGCATCGTTACCACATTCCCATAAAATAGAAGTATTTCCAAAAGGGTTTATTCCTTCAATTCGCTTATTCTCTGTTGTAGCACCATTTTGATTATAAAATGCCGTTGATCCACTTCCTAAAGCCCAATCATTAACCCAACCTATCACGTCATTAGTCGATTGGCTTATCCCTGATGCCTTTATTCCCACCTGCTGCATTGGTCTACCTATACCATCAAAATAAGTTACCTGCTCGATAACATCTTTATTTTGTGTAATCCCAGCCTCTGTGCCCATTGGAGTCTGATACGTACGCGTATACACATAATTCTCATTACTTAAACTCGCTGCACTATAACTGCAACCATTATTCATTCCAAATTCAGAAGGACAAGCATCCGTGTTATTCTCCACATAACCCGATGGTTTAACGCTGCGATATACCCTATCATTTGGATTTCCAAAACCATCACCATCTGCATCCTTATAAAAATACTTCGGTTGAATATTAGTTATTAGATTCGTACTGTCATCATAATCATCGGCATTGCTTACATAACCTGAAGGCTGACTACATGCTGTTTGAGTAACACTCGAAGCTCCATAGCCGTCTCCATCACTATCTGCATACCAAATTGGCTGTGGCGTAACAGTAACCGTCATACTACCACTATATTTTGTCTCGCCACAAGAATAAACCCGTCTACGATAGTAACGTGTTCCTGTTAAATTTCCTGGAGCATAGGTGCTACTAGTAGCTCCACTTACATTACTCCAACTACTATTATTGGTAGACACCTGCCACTGATACGCATAATTCCCATCACCACCACTAGGGGAACTTGCATTGCCTAATGTTCCAGCGCTACTATTATAGCATATCGCTTTACTTCCATTTATCGAGCCAGGATTTATGCTAGCTCGCACAGTAACCGTCACACTACCACTATATTTTGTCTCGCCACATGATATAACCGCACGACGATAATAACGTGTTCCCGTTAAATTCCCTGGAGCATAGGTGCTACTAGTAGCTCCACTTACATTACTCCAACTACTATTATTGGTAGACACCTGCCACTGATATGAATAATTTCCATCGCCTCCAATTGGTGAACTCGCGTTGCCTAATGTTCCAGCGCTGCTATTATAGCATATCGTTTTGCTTCCATTTATCGAACCAGGATTTATGCTAGCTCGCACAGTAACCGTCATACTACCACTATACTTTGTCTCGCCACATGATATAACCGCACGACGATAATAACGTGTTCCCGTTAAATTTCCTAGAGCATAGGTGCTACTAGTAGCTCCACTTACATTACTCCAACTACTATTATTGGTAGACACCTGCCACTGATATGCATAATTCCCATCACCACCACTAGGGGAACTTGCATTGCCTAATGTTCCAGCGCTGCTATTATAACATATCGTTTTACTTCCATTTATCGAGCCAGGATTTAAGCTAGCTCGCACAGTAACCGTTACACTACCACTATATTTTGTCTCGCTACAAGAATAAACCCGTCTACGATAGTAACGTGTACTCGTTAAATTTCCTGGAGCGTAAGTACTACCAGTAGCACCACTAATATTACTCCAACTACTATTATTGGTTGACACCTGCCACTGATATGAATAATTTCCATCGCCTCCAATTGGTGAACTCGCATTGCCTAATGTTCCAGCGCTGCTATTATAACATATCGTTTTGCTTCCATTTATCGAGCCAGGATTTAAGCTAGCTCGTACAGTAAATTTAATTGCATTTGTATATTTATACTCCCCATTAGACTCAACTCGCCTTCTATACCATCTCGAGGAAGTTAGTCCAGTTGGAGGATCATATGTACTACTTGTAGCTCCGCTTATATTACTCCAACTACTTCCATTGTTAGAATATTGCCATTGATATGCAAAAGTACCAGTACATCCACTAGGAGCAGATTGACTATTCATATAACCTGGATTTCCTCCATAACAAATGGTACTTGCTGCTATGGTACTAATTGATCCTGGTGAAAAATTGGAATACACTGAATAGGTTACTTTACGTGCCGAACTCCAACAACCATTATTACTTAATGCCCTTAAATAATATTCTGTTCCACTAGTAAATGTTATGGATTGATTAGAATTACTGGTTGATTTTTGCCATGCTTGAGACTGCCAATAATACACTTGCCCACTTGGTGGGGAGGCTCTTGTTATTATGGTTTTACCACAGTCCATATCAATAGAGGGACTTGGTGGCATATTGGGTTTAGTAAAACCTTCATCTATTAATCCATCACAATCATTATCCCAACCATCACAAATTTCAGTTGCAAAAGGGTGAGAGTTTGGATCATTATCATTACAATCTGTATTATTCAATGAATATCCATTTGGTTTTGAGCTAGCACATACTTCACCAGCTGGATCGCCATATCCATCTCCATCGGAATCTCTGTAATAAAGGCTCTGTCCTATTGGGCAATCACCACCCTCTCCAGGCAAGCCTATCTGAGAAAATAGAGGGAAGCTCACAAATAATAAAAGTATAATAACTAAAAATTTCTTCATAGTATGGGGTATATAGGTTATTTTAATAGAAATAATACGAATATGATATTCCTATAATTTTACGATGAATCTTATATGCTTTTGAGCTTAATTTTTATACTTATATCTATAGTCTTCAATGAGATTTCCTTGATAATCTTTAACTGCTTTTAGCCTATTAAAATCATCATATTCGTAAAAAGATGTAAGTCCTTTTGGATCGGTTATCGTTTTCACACCATTCAACGGCTCATAGGTATAGATAGTCACCATGGCATCTATCATTGAAGCGTGGTTTCTTATCATATTTAGTTCTGTAGTCTTAGCAGATTCACTACTTGATATACTTTCTAAAACCGCCAAGTCAACCCCTGTATTAATCACCTCAGGGTAAGTTGCATTTGCAATCTTTGCTACAGGATATTGTCCATTGTAGCCCCATAAATATGTTACTGTAGTACCATCTGTTTGTCTTACCTCTGTCGGGTTCCCGTAATTATCATATGAAAGATATTCGACACGGGACTCATATACACTCTCTTCCTTTGTGAATTTCAAGATTTCTGGAAGTACTTTCCCACTCCATATTCCATATTTAGTTAACTGTCCATTCAAAAACTTATCATTACTATCTACAATTCCATTATTGTTAACATCCATATAATTATTAACCTGGATAGGCTCATATCTATTTTGCTGAATTAAAAGCTGCTCAACATTGGTAGGATTGCTAACATCATGGGCATATGTATAATGGGTTATAATTTTCTCATCTTGACTATTTGAAGTAATTTCTTCTGAAGGTAAAAGCGGATTATTTAAATATTTATTCTCTTTAATAGATATAACACTATCTCCTTCAAAGAAATCAACTTTTTTCACACTTTTTAGCCTATACCACTCACTAAAAAAACTATAAAACCCGAATTCCCCCACGGTTAACCCACTACCACTTACTTCGGTTTTAAACACAACCCCCACATTAGGATAGGGAGTTACATCTTTTGTCTCATAATTATTTTCTAAATATGAAACAGGGCTGTATAAACCATTTGCATATTTATAAGTTGTTTTTTTCTTTAAATTGGCTCGCTCCCAACTTACATCTAATTCTGGTAAATAAACGCCTTCACCTGCCACATAATCATAATGTTGTAGATTTCCTCGACTTGTAAACACATATTCTGTCTTTTGATTATTATTAGTATATTCTGTAACATTTTTATAAGACAAAATTCCACCGTTCACAAAGATAAATGGGATTTGACTATATGATGTGACCTTATGTACGTAGGTAGGGGGAGAATTTACACATCCTCCATTAAAGAAATGACTATCTAAAAAAACAGGAATGCTATACAATTGTCCACTAGTACTTCCAGTATTAAAATTATTATAATCATAGGTTTTAGTAATTGTATTTCCAAATCCATCATTTAAATTAATTTCACTAATCCGAAGCCCTCCAACGGTCATTCCATCTGATGGATCTGGTGTCTCATCTTGACTCCAAGAAATACTCATATTAAAATTAGATTCTTCTCCCCCTCCTTCACCTAATCCAGATCCCGCTTCCATTGCAGTTACTTTATAAGTCCCAGGTTCTAATTCTAATGAAAAACTTGTAGTACTTACATTTATCGAAATCGTAGGATCCGTAACTCCAACTATTTTCAATAAATAATCACATTCAAAGTTTGTTAAAGGGCTATTGTTATCACATCCAGTTACTGAAGCCGTAAAATCAACTTGGCCTATAATTCCTGGTTCGATAACAAACTCCTTTGAATAAGCATATAAAGAGCCTGAGGGTGTTTCATTTGCTGGGGCTTTATTAAAATTTAAGTACTTTTCTACAGTAGTATCTGAAAAATTAAAATTACTTGGAGCATATGTTCGATTACTTTCAAAAGAATACTCTATACTTCCCCCCGTAGGATAATGTATTTTACTAATATTAGACGCTTTTACTGACGAAGAGGCAACACTTCTTTTAGCATTATCATGATAAATTCCTGAAGAAAGTCTAACAGATGGAATTAAGTTTGGATTAGAATTCTCGCCATTGTAAAAGCCCCAATAATCTTGAGCATTCGAAAAACGACTAGGCAATAAAGTACTATTATATTCAAAAGTATAAGGGGGCTTGGAAATGTTATTTTTTCCCATTTCTTGAACTGACAATAATTTTAATCGATATCGTCTTTGTTGGGGGTCTCCTATACTAGTCCACCTTCCAGTTTCTAATTGGGATGTAAAATAATCATAATTAAAATGATACTTTTTTATAGCTACCTGTTTATTATTATTAAAGACATATATATCCTTTAAAGACTTGCTTCCCGATAAATCCATCCTTGAAACTGCATCTGAGACAAACTCTATATGATTGTCTCCAAAATGAATTTCTTCTAAAATACTTTGCTGAATCAAACTTGTACTAAATGAAGCACTATATCCAGAACTCAAACAATTTTTTTCAATTATTAATTGTTCGCTCGTTTTCACGGTGTTATTAATCAGCTCGGTTCCATAATCAAAGTGAATATTATCTCCCTTAGGACTAACAATATCAATCAAGTACCATGAACTAATAAAGTTAGGAATAGATTTACCATCTCTGGATAAGGAAAGACCACTAGTGGTATAATTAAACATATTCGCACTAGTATTTTCATCAATCGCTATGTCAGCTTTATCTTCGGAGATACCAAAATAAAATTTCACTCCATCTGGAGCTGTAAAAACCCAACCCACTATTGTTTTTATATTTATAGAATCATAAATAGGTGTCATTTTTATATTTGAGAATGGCATTTGAACAAACACTCCTGAATTCTGATTAAACATAAATTTCCCAGAATATCCCATGAAATTGAAACTAAAAATATCTGGTTCTAAATCAGTTCCTCCAATTTCAGAATCTTGGATATCGTCATAAATAGCTGAAGATCCTTGTTGATTATAGTCATTTCTAATATCCGAGACTTTTCGGGTCTCATACATATAACCAACACCGGGAACATCATCTGGAAGCCCTCTCATAGTTCTAGATACAACTCCACCAGCATTTAAACTCCATCCTAGGCCTACTCTGGAAGCAATTTCTTCTACTCGTATTCCTCCCGCATGATATGAAATACTTATTGGTAAATTCAAATCTCCATGCTTAATCTCATACAATGGGATTGAAATATTAGGAATTCCAGTTGATGTTGCTACTGGCATATCTACATATTTACCTAGCGATGCAGCTTCTGGAGATGGAGGTAGAATAGAGGGAAGTTCTTGTCCAAAAATACAGCTGGTAAATAATAGCAGACTAAGGTATATTTTATTCATATTGGGGTTCTTTATTGTTAAAAACAAGGATTTTATAAATCAAATTCACAATAGGTATGCTATGCTTAAAAAAGCATATCTAAAAAAAAAAGGAATAACGATATGATAGAATTTCTAAACACTATTGTATCATTACGTTATTTATGATTAGGAAACAGAGCTAGATTTTTATTGCCTGAAAGAATTCGTGGCAGTCTTTTTGAAAAGAATGTATATACATAAGTAGTCTTGTTTAGGTTAAATGTTTATTAGTAATAAGGGATTAATTCTATGTCGAAAATAATGAATATTTTTAAATATAAAAATATTCATGTTAATTTTTTTATAAAATAAAAAATAAAGAATACCCACTCTTAATTTAAAACCTTAAAAATCATTATATTAACTTCTGATGTATTTAATCCCATACAACAATAACCGATATTGACCATTGTAATGGAAGCTAACTAAATATTAGGCTTATTTTAGAGAATTATAATATCCCTGACAGAACATGAGATATAACTGTAAACCCCTTTATTAGAGAACACAAAAAATAAATTTATGTCACTAAAAATCTTAAATCCGTGTTAAAAATGTTAAAGTGATACTTTTATGGATACCCACTAAAATACAGAGTCTCCAGTTCCCTATAAACACTGGGGAAATATAATTTTAGTCGTTCTCCCCGACTCCACTTTTTGGACGACAATCCATATCACAAACCCTGTAATAAGTTGATTTACAGGGTTTTTTATTTTTTATCACTTTATATAATAGCAAATGATACGGCACTAAACGATACCTATATGGATACCCCCTTAATTCTCCAAAAAAAAGGTCTCGCTTTAATTATAAAATATTAATTTTCAAATGATTACAAATATTAAAGCGTTTTTAATTTTTATGGCTTTTGAATGGTTTTAGTCAATAAACCAGATTAAAATTTTCAATTATGAGAACGGATTACCATGTACATTTTTATATTAGAAAGACAAAAATTAAAAAAATGGCGTAGTTCAAGCAGATTTTAAGTGATCTAAAAAAGGAATGGCGCTACAAACTAAGTTTATAACGCCATTAAGAATCTTTTACAAAGAGATTTTTATTTGCACCAAGTACTTTAATAGGTTTATACAAGTTAATCGGATGGAAGTAAATTGTACATAAAGGAATTGAGATTATTATCTATTAAATTTCCCTTCTGAAAACCCCATAAATACTATTAAACTTTCATTATTATCCCCTCCATGAAGAGAATCTTTATCATTGCAATTATAGAGACTCTCTTTTATTAATTCAAAATAACTCCTATTTCTCCTATGGTAGTTTCTTTACTTTCTCCTGTTGTTTTATTGGCAATTAGTTTTATCCATTTTGCCTTGGTAGGAGCAAATACAACTTCTTGCTTAATTCTATTATTAACAATATTTCCAAATTCTCCTTGAGAGGTTTTCTTCCAGTTTTTTCCATCTGTAGATACTAAAAAAGTATAGTTAGTAATTAAACCATACGGAAACCTAGCCTGCATTGGCGTATATGTAAATCCTTTAATTATAAGTTCCTCTCCTAAATTTATCATCACTTCTTGAGTCTTATTTATATTTTTATCGGAGCTCCAAAATGTATTCGGATCATTATCTATTATTTTAGCCGCCGCTTTTTCCCCAGATGTTACTCTGTCTATTATCCACTTTTGCTTTGTATATTCTAACTGGATTTTCTTAACCTCAGTTTTTTCTCCCGTTTCTGTATTGACAGATACATACTGTAACACAGTCGGATTTTTAACCATAAAAGGAGCTGTATAATTAATGCCAGAAGTAGTTGGTTTGGAGCCATCCAATGTATAATACACTTCTATAGCACTATCTTGGATATGCATTGCAACTTCTCCCTGTTTATTGCGAGTAACTTTTGGTAATACCAACAAGTTTGGTGCTTTATACAATGCTACCTTGGACAACGTAATTGCTCCTTTTGCTTTTTTAATAGAAACTCTTACTTTGGATGCCTCTACAGCTTCAAATCTTAAAATTCTTTTATAACCAATGGTGGTCTCTTTAGCTACACTTTTCCATTTATTATTTACAAAAACAGCCACTGTAAACTCTTGAATTCTTTGCCCTAAAGGAATATATTCTTGTAATAAAATTCTATTTACTGTAGTTGGTTTTTTAAATGTAAAAAGCAATTCTGCACTGGTTACGGCATCATCTGTAGCCCAATAGGTTTCTGTATTTTGATCTATTACATTTGGCACATCAAAATTCTCATTCTCCCCCCTAACGTTAGATGCCTTTATCTTTGCATTTATTGCCAAATCTTCGGCAAAATCTTTATCTAACTGTGTACGAAGTAACATTAATTGCTGCTGATCTAATTGGTGTACCAATCCACGTTTATCTACTGGCAAGTTCAATAAAAGTGAGGCATTTCTACCAACAGATTTGTAATATATATCGATTAACTCTTCCAGTGTTTTAACTTGATGATCTTCTGAAGCATGGTAATACCAACCTGGTCTAATAGATACGTCTGCCTCTGCTGGCAACCAATGTGTTCCATCTTCATGTCCACCTCTTAATTCTTTGTATCTAGGCCATCCTGGGTATATTTCATCTCTCCGCATGACACTCCAATTAGTAGCATTTGCCTTTCCATTTTCATTCCCTACCCAACGGATATCTGGTCCGCCATCGCTAAATATAACCGCATTGGGTTGTAATTCTCTAACAATATTAACCGCTTTATCCCATTGGTAATACGTTTTATTATCAATCTTTCGTGTCTCATTTGCTCCTCCATAATATCCAGAACCTCCATTTGCTCCATCAAACCAAACCTCAAAAATAGCACCATAATTAGTTAATAATTCGCGAAGCTGCTCATGAAAAATAGAAACATATCTTGCATCTCCATAATGCTCATTATTTCTATCCCAAGGCGACAAATAAACGCCAAACTTTAATCCATACTCTTTACAAGCCTCAGAAAGTTCTTTAATAATATCTCCCTCTCCATTTTTATAAGGTGAATTTCTTATAGAGTGTTCGGTGGTTTTTGTTGGCCATAGGCAAAACCCGTCATGATGCTTTGCGGTAATTATAATAGCTTTCATTCCTGCTTCTTTAGCTACTCTTGCCCATTGCCTCGTATCTAAATTTGTTGGGTTGAATTGTTCAGGACGCTCGCCTCCTAATCCCCATTCCATATCTGTAAACGTATTCATGTTAAAGTGAATAAAAGCGTAATACTCCAACTTTTGCCACTCTAATTGTCGAGCAGATGGTGTTGGTTCTACGGGAACTGGAGCTACTACTTTAGGCTTACACGAAAGTATTGTTATTATTAAAAATAGTAATATGGTTGTATTGGCAGGTCTCATTAGTTTGTTTTTTTATAACGTTTCGGCTGGGTATTTTACAGTCTTCTTTGTTTTTTTATCTATTGGTAATTGTGCTTTTACCTGTTTTAAATAATTAGTTAGCTCGCTTGCAAGCTCGCTAACTACTTTACGCTCCTTATGCGATAAATTGTTCTCTTCTCCAATATCATTAGGAATGTTATACAACTCAAAATGCTGGTCTTTATAAAAATAGATAAGCTTCCAATCTCCTTTTCTTATCATGCTTGAGGTTCCTATTCCAGGGCCATTTCCTCCCCATCTATTTGGATAATGCCAAAACAGGGATCTATTATTGGATGTTTTATTTTTCTTTATTAGCGGAACAAAACTTTTTCCATCAACTTGTTGTATCGTTTCTACTTTTTCTATTCCAGTCATTTCTAGTATTGTTGGAAAAAAATCTTCAATAATTAAATACTCATTTGTAACAGATTCAGGTTTTATCACTCTAGGCCATTTAACAAGCATTGGTTCTCTAATTCCTCCTTCATACATAGAACCTTTTCCGCTTGCTAAGGGTTTGTTGTGTGTATGCAACTCGCCTCCTCTTTTGTGTGCGCTTAATCCTCCGTTATCCGACATGAACAAAATAATAGTGTTTTCAGCTAAATCATTTTCATCTAAATAATTCATAATATCCCCTAAGCTTTTATCCATTCCTTCTACCATTGATGCGTATTTTGCTTCCTCCTCATCAAGTCCTTTATCTATATATTTCTGCAAATACCGATTATCTCCATATAATGGAATATGCACTGCATAGTGAGCCATGTATAAAAAGAAAGGTTTGCTTTTTACACTATCTAAAGCAATCAAGGCTTCCCGAGTTAGAGCCTCTGTTAAAAATATATCTTTGCCATAATATTCTTCAAGACCTGGCACATCATTTAGGTGTTTTTTGTCTCCATTATTCCCAAAATCTTCAGTACCTAAATAACTATGTGGAGAACCTGCTGCATGCCCTGCTATATTAACAGTAAACCCAAGATTTAAAGGGTTTTCGCCTGGTGTGTCTATTGCTCCAAAGTGAGCTTTCCCAACATGAATTGTTTGGTACCCGTTATCTTTTAAAATTTGAGGTAACGTAGTGGCTAACACTGTTCTTTCCACTCCTTCTTCAGGAGAAATTCCGTTAACGTTCCAAGCGGGAAAACTCAAGTCTTCATCTTCATAATCGGTTGCTTTATTTTTTTCTAATGTCCAGTTTGTTACACAATGTCTAGCTGCATTCATCCCTGTCATAAAACTTACTCTTGTTGGCGAACAAACAGGTGTTGCGTAAGCCTGTGTAAACTTCATGCCCTCTTTTGCTAATCGTTCCATATTTGGCGTTTCATAGAGTTGATTAAAAGGTGTTTTCTTGTTCCAGAACGGTACAGATGTATCTTGCCAACCTAAATCATCTACCATAAAAACAACGATATTTGGTGGGTTTTCTTCTGATGAGTATTTTTCTACCTCTTGAGCATTCAGTTTAAAAAAGGTAATACTCAGTAAAACTAATAGCAACATTCTATTCCAAATTCCCATTGAGTTCTGTTTTCTGATTAGCAACTAAAGTAACTAATTGTTTTTTATTGTTGTATACTACTTCTACGTCTTTATTTTTTGCTGAAAGTAAATGTAAAGAAACTAATTTTCCGTTATTCCAAGTAATATCAACCTCTATATTTCCTCTTGCTTTAAGCCCAGAAATAGTTCCCGATTTCCATTGCTTTGGGAGGGTTGGTAATATTCTAATAAATCCTTCGTGCGATTGCAATAAAAGCTCTGCTATTCCAGCTGTATAACCAAAATTCCCATCTATTTGAAAGGGCGGATGCTCATCAAATAAGTTTGGTGCAATTGATTTTTCAAAAAATTTATTGATATTTTCTTCAGCGGACACAGCATCCAATAAACGCGCATTGAAATTAATCATCCATGCCCTACTCCAACCAGTTCCTGCTCCTCCATGCTCCAATCTGTATTCTATAGATTTTTGTGCTGCTTTAAAAGCATCTGGAGTTTCTGGTGTAATTTTATTTCCAGGATATAATGCGTACATATGAGAAATATGCCTGTGCCCTTTTTCTGCTTCTTCATAATTTTTATCCCACTCTAACACCCTTCCATCTGCTCCAATTTGAACCCCTGGACGTAGGTTTTCGGCTTTCTTTTTCACTTCTTTAATCAACTCATCATCTATAGCTAATATTTCTGAAGCACTTATTATGTTTCTAAAAACCTCCCCAATAATTTGTTGCCCCATAGCAGTCCCTCTTGAAACAGCAGCTGGTTTTCCATCGTTGGCGATATATGAATTTTCTGGAGAAGTCTCTGGATACGAAAACCATTCTTTTGTGCTTTCATCATATTGAAGCCAGTCGAGATAAAAAGTAGCCACCTCTTTTAAATAAGGATACCCCTGCTCTTTTAAAAACACTTCATCTTCTGTAAACAAATAATATTCCCAATAATGCTGAGCTAACCAACCAGCACCATGAATCCAAGCTCCCCAATATGGTGTTCTTGCTCTCATAAAAGTTGGCCCCCATAAATCGGTTGCATGATGCGACATAGACCCTCTATTAATTCCGTACTGTTTAGCAGTTTCTTTACCACGTATAATTAAACGATTTCCAAAATCAAAAAGAGGAAGCTCACATTCAGCTAAATTAGTTATAGGAGCCAACCAATAATTCATTTGCAAATTAATATTTAAATGATAATCGGCATTCCAAGGTGCTGTAATATGATTATTCCATATGCCTTGTAAATTTGCTGGATTTGTACCCTTTCTTGAAGAAGAAATTAATAAATATCTTCCATAATTGAATAAAGTTTCTTGTAAACCAACATCAACCACACCAGCTTTATAACGCTCTAAACGCTTATCTGTAGAGAACTCCTTATTAGAATTGTCTGTTTCAATATGCAGAGAAACTCTATTATACAAGTTTTTAAAATCTTGAATATGATTATTCACTAAAGCTTTATAACCTTTAGATTCGGCATTTTCAATAACAAGCTCAGCTTTCTCTATATAATCGGGATGATAATAGGATGTCTCGGTAGCAATAAGCAACAACACTTCTTTGGCATTTCTAACAGTTAACCTGTTTCCATTAGAAGTGATTATCCCAGATTTACTTTTAACCTTTAAGCGAGTTTGAAATTTAACTCCATTTTTAATAGGTGTTGGAACACTCTCTACAACTCCTCCCATTTGTGTAACTTCTCCATTCATCAACATTAATTGCTTTTCTGGAAAAGTAGCAACCTTTACTGTTTCAACCCCTTCATCTTTTGGTCTTGACATTTCAATATCGAAATCCATCCCATTTTGATTAGAATTTTCTAATTTAATGACCAATACATTATCTGGTTGCGATGAAAAAGCTGTTTCTTTAAAAGTATTTCCATCCACACTATAAGAAACATAACTAGTTGCTTTCTCAAAATCCAAGCTTCGTTTATAATTAGTTACTCCCCCTCTGTTTTTAAAATGCAAAAATAAATCGCCTGCCGTTTGATGAGAACGAACTATATCTTGTCTTGAGAATTTATCTATAATTAGCGAATCTGCTTCATGTACTTTTCCTTCATCAATTAATTTCCTCATCAGAGCTAAATCTTCTGCTGTTCCTTTCGCATTAGATAAGTTAGGGCTTCCCGGCCACATAGAATCTTCATTTAATTGAAAATGTTCTGTTTCAATACCCCCATAAATCATCGCTCCCATTCTCCCATTTCCAACTGGCAAAGTTTCCATCCAAGTATCAGCAGGCTGAGAATACCATACCCCTGAATTGCTTTGACCTACAGCATTTAACGACATAATCATTATTGAAGTAATAAAAAGTATTCGTAACATCATTATTTATTAATTTGTTTTGATTAATTTTCATTTAATATACATAAAATAAATAATAATTTTCGATAAAATTTACAATCGATTGTAAATTTTTGTACTTTTTATATATATTTGATTATTATAAAGCAATTATATTTCTCTTATTTCTAACTATAAAAATAAATACTAGCCATGATTAAATCCTTAAACACCCTAATTACATTAGTACTCGTTGTAATTTTGAGCGCATGTAAAGAACAAAAAAAAGAAACAGAAACTGTAAAAAAAATGGATCTTACTGAAACCATTACAGAACAGTATAACAAAGCATATCCAGAGGTAAACAAACATATTGAAGATAAAAAGTTTATTCCACGTGCTATAAAAGAAGATTCGACAAAATTTGTTGGCGTATACGACTGGACAAGTGCATTTTACCCAGGTACATTATGGCATTTATATAAAATTACAGGGGATGAAAAATGGAAAGAACGCGCTACCTTATACACAGAAAAATTAGACACCATTCAATACTGGCAAGATAACCACGACGTTGGTTTTATGATTGAATGTAGTTTTGGAAACGGAATAAAGTATGGTAACAAAAATTACGAAGATGTAATTGTACAAGCCGCAAAATCGCTCTCTACTAGATTTAATAAAAATACAGGAGTTATAAAGTCTTGGGAATGGAGTAAAAAATGGGAATATCCAGTTATTATAGATAACATGATGAATTTGGAGTTATTATTTAATGCTACTAAAATTTCTGGCGACTCTACCTATTACAACATTGCAATTACTCATGCTAATACAACAATGAAAAATCATTTTAGAGATAATTTTAGTTCATACCACGTAGTAGATTACAATCCAAAAAATGGTAAAATAATTAAAAAGAACACACATCAAGGAATTAGCGATGATTCTGCATGGGCTCGTGGCCAAGCGTGGGGGCTTTATGGTTTTACAATGTGTTATAAAGAAACTCATAATGAAGCATATTTAAATCAAGCCAAAAACATTGCAGCATTTATAAAGAACAATCCTAATCTCCCGCAGGATAAAATTCCGTATTGGGACTATAATGCTCCTGCAGGGAATAACACTCCTAGAGATGCATCTGCAGCTGCAATTACAGCTTCTGCTCTTTATGATTTAGCTACTTATGTAGATCAAAATGAAGCTAACGAGTATATTTCTTTTGCTGATGAAATTATGACTAGCTTAGCTTCTCCAGCTTATTTAGCTAAAATAGGAACTAATAGCGGGTTTATGTTAATGCATTCTGTTGGAAGTAAACCTCATGGAGAAGAAGTCGATTCTCCTTTAAACTATGCAGATTATTACTTTACAGAAGCATTGATTAGAAAAAACAAATAAGACGGACACTACATACATCTTAAAGTAAAAAATAGCCTTTAGGAAAAGCCTAAAGGCTATTTTTATGCTAAAAACTAATCTAAATGAATTCTTAATCAACTACCTCGGGGTTAACCTACAAGGTATTCAAAGGAAACAAATTTAATTCATTTCGACGCAGAGCCTTTCGGTAAACTCAGCACAGGCTCTGGGGAATTAGACCCTCTATGAGGGATTAAACTTCTTTCATTCTAAAAATCAAATAATCAATTTCAATACAAACTCTCTAATCAATTTAAAACAAGCTATAAAAATCAACCTCTAAAATAGATTCATGAGAATTTACAATACCGTAATGTTGGCGATTTTCTATTTTGCTAGATTTGCTTCTCATGAAGAAGTCAACTCTCGATAAAATTCCTTTAAAAAATCTTGCTGAACTGATCTCAAAATCAGATAAGGAAGCTTTCAATACTTTGTTTGATTTACTATGGGATCCAATGTATACCTATGCTACTTCTATAATAATGGACACGGCAATTGCAAAAGATTTAGTGCAAGAAGTATGGATTGATTATTGGCAACGAAGAGAATATGTAGAAGTTCAAAATATAAAGTCTTATTTATACAAAGCCATTCGTTACCGTTGTTACAACAACCTCAGAAATTCTAAGTTTAATAAAATTCAAATAGAAACTGCTAGTTCTATTTCGGTGAATCCTGATGTTGAATTAGATGAAAACGTAATTGCATTAGAAAATAAGATCTATCAATCTATTCAAGCACTTCCAGAGCGATGTCAGGAGATTTTTAGATTAAGTCGCGTTAATTTTATGAGCAATAAAGAAATTGCAAATCAATTAAATATCTCACAACGATCGGTTGAAAATCAAATTTCATTAGCATTGAGTAAACTCCGAAAAGATTTGTCCATTGTTAAGTTTCTGCTGTTTTAAACTCTTCAATTTTAACTAATAGTTAACAGAATATTAGAGAGGTTAAGAAATTATTAACCCTCACTTTTTTACTGTGCGCACATGTGTGTTTTTGGTACTTATAACTGAATACCAACAAAACAATGACAGAAAAAGAGATTAAAACCTTAATGAAGAAGTATCTCAACGGTACTATTTCCGACAAAGAGGAAACTTTACTAGAAGAATTTGATAGTAAGCTCATTCTAAAGAATAAAGACACTTTCCGTAATGAAGAAGATAAACAGCGGATTCGCCATGCTATTAGTAAGAATCATAAAGGCAAACATAACAATTCTTCTTTTAGCAACTTGGCAAAAGTTGCAGCTTCTATAGTTGTACTTTTTGGTTTAGGATATCTCTTTTTTATGATTGCCCCAATAAATAATGCTAAAGAAATACCCGTAGAAGAAGTGGTACTTCAAACAGAATGGGGACAAAAAATGAATCTTACTCTGCCAGATGGTACTCAAGTTCATTTAAATTCTGGAACTACTATAAAATTTCCAAAAAAATTTAGTGCATACAGCAGAGAGGTCAAACTAGATGGTGAAGCTTTTTTTGAGGTCGCCAAAAATCCTAATAAACCTTTTATTATACAAACAGGAGAAGTAAATACCATGGTTCATGGAACTTCCTTCAATATAAATAATTATGACGATAAAGACCGTGTAGAAGTTACAGTAGCTACCGGAAAAGTAGAAGTAAGTTCCAACGAAGAAAAAGTATTTCTTACTCAAAATGACCAAGCAATATTTGATAGAACTACTAAAAACATTACCAAAGAGCACGTAAATGCAGCCGATTATTTGTATTGGAAAAAAGGGATTATCAATTTTAAAGATGCTCCTTTAGCTGAGGCTTTAGAAGCTTTAGAGCGCTGGTATGGAGTATCATTTATAGTTAAAAATGAAAAAGTGAAACGATGTCATATTACTGCTTCGTTTAATAATGAAATTTTAACCGTCGTTTTAGAAAGTATCATCTATGCAAAAAAAGGATTGCAATTTGAATATATAGAAGATAATAAAATTATGATAAAAGGAAAATGTACAGACTAAATCAACTCCCTAGAGACAAACCCATGAAGTAATCAACTACCTCGAGGCAAGCCTGCGAGGTATTCAAAGGAGAATAAAACCCTCAATGAGGGATTTAAATGAAACAATTATAAATCACTCAACGCATCGTTCTTAGATAAACTCAGGGCAGGCTTTGAGAAATTAAACCATCATAAAAGGTTCAAATAAAAATCCATTATCAGCCTATGAAATAAAATCAACAATAAAACACAAAATAAAAAAGGCAGTCTGAGACACTTTGGCGAGCGGAAACAGACTACCTAAAGTTAACAATTACAAATAATAATCATTAAACGTTATGCTAAATTATGAATTCAATAACTATTAAACAATTAATCAAATTGACATTTCAATCATTTTGCTTTCTTATAATTATGTCACTCTTAAATCCTGTGCTAGCCGCAGATGCACGAGGACAAAAACTTGATCATTATAAAGTGGATTTCACTTTAAATAATGCATCAGTTGTAGAAGTTTTGCATCAAATTGAAAAGCAAACAGGCTTTAAGTTTGTGTATGATAGAAAAGTTAATCGTTTGCAAAACATTTACAATGTTTCTTACCACGACAGGTCCCTACGTACTGTTTTGGAGATTATGGCAAAAGAAGAAAACCTAACTTTTAGAAGAATCAATAAAACAATTTCTATCAATGTAAAACAAAAAGTTCCCGTTAGAGTTGTAGAAGTTGATTATAAAACCGTTACAGGATTAATTACCGACGAAAATGGAGTTCCATTGGCTGGAGCTACTGTTCTAGAAAAGGGAACTCTAAATGGTACTACTACAGATTTTGATGGAAATTTTTCATTAGAAGTAGAAGAGGGTGCTATATTAGAAGTTTCTTACATAGGCTACATAACAAAAGAAGTAGCCACAAATGTAAATGAAGATATTACGGTTCAATTAAGTCCAGATGAGACTCAATTAGAAGATGTAGTAGTGGTAGGTTACGGAACTCAGAAAAGAACAGACATTACAGGGTCTATTGGTTCTGTAAATAATGAAGATTTTAACAAAGGGCTGGTTACAAATCCAGGACAGTTATTGCAAGGAAAAGTAGCTGGTGTAAATGTTTCTGTTGTAAGCGGAGAGCCTGGTGCTACACAAGATGTTATTATTCGTGGTGTAGGAAGTTTACGTTCTGGCACTACTCCTCTCTATGTAATAGATGGTTTTGCATTAGATAATTCGGTTACAGGGGTAGCCACCAATCCATTAAACTTTATCAATTCTCAAGACATTGAAAAAATTGATGTTTTAAAAGACGCTTCGGCTACTGCTATTTATGGAGCTAGAGGAGCAAATGGAGTTATTGTAATTACTACAAAAAATGGTAAAGGCAATAAAGGACAAATGGATTTAAGTGTTGCATCTGGCTTTTCAACCCTTACCAACAAAGTGGATGTATTTAGCGCTAATGAATTTCGTGAGCAGGTTGCTGCTGCTGGTGGTAATTTACAAGATGGCGGAGCTAATACCGATTGGCAAGACGAATTAAGCAGAACTGCTTATTCTAAAAACATTAATTTCTCGTTAAGTAATTCCTCCGATAATTTTTCATACCGTGCTTCTTTAGGAGTAAACGACCAAGAAGGGGTTTTAAGAGGAAATGATTTACAACTGTATTCGGGGCGTTTAAATCTTACTCAAAAAGCATTTGATAACAAATTAACAGTAGAGTACAATTTAACGGCAAATAGAATTGAAAATTCAAGAGCAGATGCTCAAGCTATCGTTGGAGATATGTTACAGTTAAATCCTACGTTACCATTGTATACAGACGGAAAGCCAACGCTCTTAGAAAACAGATTAAATCCGTTAACAAGAGAAGAAATTTATAGCGATAAAGCTATAAATAATAGAATTTTGGCAAACATTGCTCCTTCTGTTAAAATAACAAAAGGATTAACCTATAAATTAAGTTTAGGGGTTGACTACTCTTCTACAAATAGAGATGTTCAATATAAACCATATACTTTATTAGAAGATTATGTAAATGGAACTTTAAACTCAATTTACACTTCTAATAAAAATACCTTAATTGAAAATACATTAACGTATAATCTTTTTAAAGAAAAACATAATTTAACGTTTTTAGCGGGGCATACGTATCAAGAAACCTTTGTAGAGCAAAAGACTTTTGAGTTAGAAGGCTTTTCTGACAATGGTATCGATCCAAAATATCAAGATCAAATTAGCGGAGAAAGCACCCCAACATACATGAATACTTTTGCTGTTAAAAATGAATTACAGTCGTTCTTCGGAAGGGTAAACTACGCATTTGATGATAAGTATTTACTTACAGCAACTATGCGTGCCGATGGTTCTTCTAAATTTGGAGACAACAATAAATACGGATATTTCCCTTCTGTTGCCATTGGATGGAATTTAATGAACGAAGAATTTCTAGTAAATTCTACTACTGTTAGCAACCTTAAATTACGTGCTAGTTGGGGTAAAACTGGAAATCAAGAAATCCCTTCTAAAATAACAAAATTAAGTTACACAGACAGTAAAGGAGGGAACGATAGTTACCCAATAAACGGAAATGAAAATTCAATTGAAGATTATCCATATGGTACCATTTTTACAAGATTGGCTAATCCTGACATTCAATGGGAAGTTTCTACACAAACTGATGTTGGATTGGATTTTGGTTTTTTCAATAATAAATTAACAGGAGCCATAGACTACTTTAATAAAGTATCTGAAAATATCTTATTAGAGGTTACTCCTGCAGATCCTGTGCAGCCAACAGATAGATATTGGACTAATATTCCAGATATGGAAATTAAAAACAACGGAATTGAATTCACTATAGATTACAATGGAACTATAGGAAACGATTTTGGATTCAATCTAGGAGGTAATATAGCGTATACCGATAATAAAGTGGAAAACTCTCCATACAAAGTATTAACCACAGGAGCAGCACAAGGTGCAGGTCAAACCGATGCTACCATCAATGGTAATATCAATGGAGAGCCTATTGGTTCTTTTTACATGCAAGAATTTATGGGTATTGGAGCAGATGGATTAAGCATCTTATCAGATGATCGTACGGTAGTAGGTAGTGCTTTACCAGATATTGTATATGCCTTTTATTTAAACCTAAATTATAAAAACTTTGATTTAGGAATTAATTTCAACGGAGTTTCTGGAAATAAGGTGTACAACCATACTGCTATGTCTTTGTTTGGAAAAGGACTTCTAGCATCTAATTTTAACACTACAGATTTAGCAACGCAATATCCTAATGAAGATACTACCAATTCAAATACAGTATCGACTCGTTATTTAGAAGATGGAGATTTCCTACGTTTAAATAATACTACTATTGGCTACAATTTAAAGCCAGAGCTTATAGGAATGGGAGAATGGATTAAGAGCATTAGATTTTCTGTTACTGGTCAAAACTTATTTGTGATTTCCAAGTATAGTGGTTTTGATCCTGAAATTAACTCCAACCTAACATTAGATGGAATTCAAACTTTTGGTATTGATTATTTCAGTTACCCAAAAACAAGAACTCTTTTATTCGGTTTAAATGTATCATTCTAATCAAAAAAAATACTTGAAAATGAAGAATAGAATTATAATAGCACTTTTCGGAATCAGCTTATTTTCAAATATAAGTTGTACCGACCTTAACGAAGAAGTTATAGACGAGTCTTTAGACGGAAGCGGACAAGCAGAAGCTGTAAGTGGTGCAATAGCACCTGCTTATGGACAAATAGCATGGACTTGGAGGCATACAAATTATTACGGACTACAATTAATTCCTTCTGATGAAGCTATATTGCCATATCGAGGCGGAACAGATTGGTATGACAACGGTAAATTTTTAGATGCGCATACGCATGATATTTCTCCAAGTAACGATTTAGTAGGAAGTTCTTGGAATGAAGTTACCAAAAATATCTCTAGAACCCTATCGGCAATTGAAGTTTTAAAACCTTTGGCAGAAGCTGGAGATGCAGAAGCCGAAGGAGCCTTGCATGAAATGATTGCGCTTCGAGCTTACTTAAACATGTTAACATTAGATAGCTGGGGAATTGCTTTTAAAAAAGAAACTTCAGAAGAGCTTTCTGAAATTTTACGAGGACAAGAAGCTATAAACTATATCGAAAGTGAATTAATTTCAGTAGTAGACATTATTAATACAAATAAAGCGCCTGGGAGAATGTCTCAAGCCGCTGTTTGGGGACTTTTAGCTAGGTTATATCTTAATGCTGCGGTGTATAGAGATCCTTACGGAACTCCACAATTTTCGCAAGAAGATATGAAAATGGTTGTTCAGTATACAGATAATATTATTAACTCTGGAAAATTCTCTTTTTCACCAGAATATTTTGATTTATTTAATGATGACAATCATGATAACCCTGAACTAATATTTGCATTAGACCAACGTGGTGTTTTAAACAATGAACATAGCCGTTGGGCATATTGGTCGCTTGCAGGATCTTGGTTTCCTAGACCAGAGCATCCAAGTGCCGATGGTACAGATGGTCCAGCAATTACCTCAGATTTTTACCAAACTTGGGTAGATGCCTACGGAAATGTAGATCCAGCAGAGGCAGATGCTAGGTTTTATAAGAAAAATCAAGATATTCCTGTAGCACTTCAAGATTTAACTGGCTTATCTCCTTTAAATGATGAAGCTCATTATTATTGTATGGCAGCCGAAGATTTTGAAATCGATAGAGGAATTATTCGTGGCGTAATTTGGGGACCAAGAAAAGATGATAATGGGTCTTTTTATACGTGTGATGGAGGTTACAGAATATATCCAGTTAAACAAACAAAAGGAAATGGACCAGATAAGGATGTTGCCTATGTAAACCATACCTTAAAAGTTGATTTTTCCAACCAAGGGCGTTTGCATGCAGCAGGATATAGAGCCTCAAAATATCAGTTTAGTCACACGTCTCCAAACGGAAACAATTACAGCAGTGTAGACCTTGTTTTAATGCGTTATGCGGAGATATATTTAATGAGAGCAGAAGCAAAATTAAGATTAGGAGATAATGCAGGGGCTTTGGCAGATGTAAACAAGGTAAGAACCTCTAGAACGGCACGTGCACCTATTCCAGCAGCTCTAGCAGCTATAGATTTGGAATCGTTATATAGAGAGCGTGGATTTGAATTATACTGGGAAGGCTTTAGACGTGGAGACCAAATTCGTTTTGGTCATTATGAAGATGCTTGGACAGAAAAAACAAGTAGCGATGTTCACCACCGTCTCTTTCCTATCCCGCAAGATGCTATTGATGGAGCTTCCAATATTTCTGGATACATAGAGCAAAATGCAGGATACTAAAAATAATAAATCAATTACCTCAGGGCAAGTTCAAGAGGTATTCAAAAGAAAATAATTTAATCCATTTGGATGTAGAGCCCTTCGGTAAACTTAGGGCAGGCTCTGGGGAATTAATCTATTTTATGAGAGCAACAAGTTGTATTAATAGCTTGTTGTTCTCATTCATTTTAAATCAATTAAAAAATATGAAATTTTCAATTCAAACAATAGTACTTCTACTAGTGTCTTTAAACACTATTGGTTGTGCAACAAAAGAAAATAAAAAAGAAGTTGAAAAAGAAAAAGTAGGTAACGAAATAGCTCAAACTCCTAATATCATACTAATGGTAGGCGATGGAATGGGGATTTCTCAAATATCTACAGCTTTTTACTTTGGTGAAAGTACTCCTAATTTTGAACAATTTTCGGAAATCGGCTTAATGAAGACTTCAAGTACAAGTCATACTATTACAGATTCTGCCGCTGGAGCTACTGCATTTGCAACAGGAGAACGCACCTACAATAGAGCTATTGGAGTTTCTAAAGATACTGTTGCTGTTCCTACAATTTTGGAACAATTAAAAGAGGAAAACTATCAAACTGGCTTAATTAGTTTAACATCTATTACCCATGCTACTCCAGCTAGCTTTTATGCGCATGTAAAAGATCGAGATATGCATGAGGAAATAGCAGAACAAATGACCAAAGGGAAGGTTGATTTTTTTGCTGGTGGAGGATTGGATTTTTTCACCAAACGAAAAGATGGAAAAAATTTGTATCAAGAAATGCAGCAAAATGGTTTTCAGATGGATTCTGTAAACCTAATCTCTTTTAATGCTGATAAAAAAAATGGATATCTGTTAGCTGCCGATGCTTTCCCATCTAAAACGCAAGGAAGAGAAGGTTTTCTTCAAGAAGCTACAAAATTATCTTTGGATTATTTTGACGCTAAAAAACAACCATTTTTTTTAATGGTAGAAGGTTCTTTTATAGACTGGGGAGGTCATGCTAAAGATGCTGATATGATGGTTCAAGAAGTATTGGATTTTGACAAAACATTGGGGATTGTATTAAACTATATAAAAGAAAATCCAAATACGTTATTAGTGGTAACAGCCGACCATGAAACTGGTGGAGCTAGTGTAGGAAAATATTATGATGTAGGTGCTAATGGAAAAAAAGTAGAAAATCCAGAAAAGGTAGCAGTTTCCTTTAATACCGATCAACATACGGGACAATTAATTCCAGTTTTTGCTAAAGGCATTGGAGCAGAAAATTTTCAAGGAATTTATCAGAATAATGAAATTTATCATAAAATGTTTCAAGCAATAAATAAAAAGAAATAGCTATGAATAAAATGATAAGATTAACAATTATCTGCCTATTATTTCACTTTTCCTTAAATGCTCAGGAGCAATATCTAGTACATTCTCATAACGATTATAAACAAGAACTTCCCTTTTGGTATGCATACAGTAATGGAGCTACCTCCATTGAAGTTGATGTTTTTCTGAAAGATCAAACGCTTTTTGTAACTCATAGCGAAGATGAAATTTCGGAAAGTGCAACGCTTGAGTCGGTCTATTTAGATAGATTAAATGCTTTGTTACTATCGGGAGAATTAAGAGAATTACAGCTACTTATAGATTTTAAATCGGAGGCTTATACAACCATCAATAAATTAGTTGACGTACTCAAGGAGTATCCAGCCCTTTTAAAATCTAATAAAATTCGTTTTGTTATTTCGGGCAACAAACCAAAGTCAGAGGACTACATTAAGTACCCTGACTATATAATGTTTGACCATCAAAACTTAAATAATTTAGAGGAAATAGATTTAAGTAAAGTAGCCTTAATAAGCGCTAATTATAAAGATTATTCGGTATGGAATGGTTATGGAAGAATGGTTGCTTCGGAAGCAAAACAGGTAAAAAACGTTATTGAAAAAGCACATAATATCTCTAAACCGATTCGTTTTTGGGCTACGCCAGATACCAAAACAGCTTGGTTGCGGTTATCTAATCTTGGAGTAAATTATATCAATACAGATAAACCTGCACTTGCTAATCAATATATAAAAGCTATTGAAAAGAATACATACCATTTAGCCAACAAAGTTAAAACCTATCAGCCTAAATATGATTATGATGAAGATCAACAGCCTCAAAACATCATTTTAATGATAGGAGATGGAAACGGACTTGCGCAAATATCGGCAACCATGATTGCCAATCGTGGGGAGCTTACAGTTACTAAAATTAAAAACATAGGTTTGATAAAAACAGCTTCAGAAGATAACTTAATAACCGATTCTGCTGCAGGTGCAACAGCTATGGCTACAGGGGTTAAAACTAATAATCGTGCTATAGGAGTAGATTCAGAAGGAAAAAAATTGAATAATTTAATAAACATTACCAAGGCTTCTAATTTTAATACCGCTATAGTTTCTACAGATGCTATTTATGGAGCTACCCCCTCATCTTTCTTTGCGCACCGAACAGAAAGAGACGACACCAAAGGGCTTGTTACTGATTTAAAAGGTAGTAAACTAGATTTTTTTATAGCTGGAGGAAGAAGTCAGGAAAAAAATATAGAGAAGGAATTTAAAACTGAAAGATTAGAGACTTTTTCAGATTTCGATGGACAAACAGCTATTTATATAGGTGAAGAAAAAGCGCCTACAATGAGTAAAGGAAGAGAGAATACTTTTCCTACAGCGCTAAAAAAGGCACTAAAAGTATTAGATAGCAAAGAAAAACCATTTTTTTTAATGGCTGAAGGAGCTCAGATTGATAATGGAGGACACTCCAATAACATCAAAGGAATTATAGAAGAAATGCTTGATTTTGATCAGGCAATAGCAGAAGCATTACGATTTGCAGATGCTAATAAAAACACATTAGTATTAATTACTGCGGATCATGAAACTTCTGGATTAGGAATTGTTGGAGGTAATATAGAAGGTACGGTGCAAGCAGATTTTCTAACTGTAGACCATACTGGAATTATGGTTCCTTTGTTTGCTTATGGTCCACAAGCAGATAAGTTTACAGGTATTTATGAAAACACCATGATTTTTAAAAAAATATTGGAGGTCTTAGCCATTAAAACATTAATGTCCGAATAAACATGCAATTTATTGTTTAAGCAAACGAAGAAAAAAAACTAAAATAGAGAAATGATATCGCTTTTAAAGCTAGAAGGAGTTATATTAAATTTCATAAAAACATAGAGTCTTAAAAGGATTTAGAAGATTGATTGTCAGAAAAATATTCAATATTTTTCTGACAAATAAAAAAGCGAATGATGATTAATCATTCGCTTTTTTTAAGCTAACTGCACAATAAACTTCTAACAAAAAATAATCAATAAATTAGTACCTATATTCCTCTTTCATCCAATCAAAAGGTTTTCTTGCAATCCATTGCCCTCTTGTAAAATCTGGAAAATCTTGAGGCTCTCCATTATTTGCAATAGAAGCCTCAGAAAGTGGTGTAATAGCACTCCAAGCAGCTGCATCATACGCATCCATTGGCGGCGCAATATTATCTATTGCAGATTCCACAAAAGCTTTCATTACAAAATAATCCATTCCGCCATGTCCTGCTCCTGTTGCTATTTTACCATATTTTTTCCAGATTGGATGGTCGTATTTCTCTAACCATGCATCTGCCTCATCCCATTTATGCGGCTCAGATTTCCCTTCTATATAAATTCTATTTCCATCTACTTCCCACAAACCATTTACACCTTGTACTCTAAATCCTAAAGAATAAGGTCTTGGAGAATTAGTATCGTGAGTTATTATAATTGTCTCTCCATTAGCAGTTTCTACTGTTGAAGTAATAATATCTCCTTGCTTAAATTTTACACTAGCATTAGGATGATCTGTGCCCCCTTCATTAACTATATATCTATTTAAACCTCTTGCTTTGGTTGCATGAGAAGTTAAAGAAACAAATCTATTCCCTCTATTAATATCTGTCATTGCAGCAATAGGTCCAACACCATGTGTTGGATAGGTATCTCCATTTCTGGAAACCGAATGTTGTGTCCTCCATTTTGCTTCAGAAAGAGCCTTCTCTCCAAACTCTACACCGCCACCATATGGTTGCTTTCCGTTATTAAATTTTACAGCTCTTAAATCATGCTGATAACCGCATCTAAAATGTAAAAGCTCTCCAAAAACATTCTGTTTTACCATATTTAATACCGCCAAAACATCACGACGGTAATTTACATTTTCAAGAATCATTAAGTGAGACCCTGTTTCTTCCGAAGTATTAACTAAATCCCAACATTCTTCAATGGTTTGCGCCGCAGAGACTTCAAGTCCTGTATACTTACCAGCTTTCATAGAATCTACCGCCATTTTAGTATGCCAAAGCCAAGGCGTAGCAATTATTACAGCATCTATG
Organism: Galbibacter sp. L-19; assembly: GCF_056857615.1. Lineage (NCBI taxonomy): Bacteria > Pseudomonadati > Bacteroidota > Flavobacteriia > Flavobacteriales > Flavobacteriaceae > Galbibacter > Galbibacter sp. L-19. Next base: position 36,869 of record NZ_JBSXNL010000030.1, on the reverse strand, counting down.
CTCTCCAATTGAAGCATGTTACGATAATCGTAATCATCTTTTCCAAACACTTGTGGTTTCTTCTGTCCAGCTTCAGTAATTTTTTTTGTTGCAATATCTATTCTATTTGGATCTACATCACAAATAGCAACCACTTCAACATCGTCTCTTAATAATGCATTATTTAAATGATTAGTCCCTCGAAGTCCAACCCCGATAAATGCTAATTTTAATTTTTCGTTTTTGCTAGAAGCGTATCCAAAAGATAGGTTTGGAGCAAGAGAAATACCTGCGCCTACAACAGCTGATTTTCTTATAAAATCTCTTCTTGAATTCATAATTTAGGTTTTTTATAATATCACTCTACTTTTTTGAAGAACTTAATGCTTTTTTATTAAAATGAAGCTATAAGTAAATAATTTATTTTCATTTTGCTTCGACAATATAGAAAATTACTTTCTAACATGAAAATAAAAAATAAATTTTAAGATTTTAATTAAAAATATTCAGTAACAAAAAACATTTATTCTATACTCTAGAGCCAATTATAACTTTCTATTATATTTTAACCGATGTTTTATTGATTACTAATGCTGTTAATAAATGTTCTTCTGTTTTATCTTCTTTTTCAAAATACAAAATCACCTTATGTACTCCTTCTTTAAAAGTCTTTAATTGAAACGTATTAGAATTTGGTTTATAGGCATATATCAATTCATCTGCATCATACAACTTTACTAACGGAATCTCTTTCTCAGATTCTACAATTAACTCTGGCAACAAATACTCCTTTTCTTTAGCATAGCAGTCGTATTGATTAATTGTTATTGGCCATCCTGGATATTGTTCTTCTCTATTTACTCTAACGTCAACAAATCTTGGCCAACATTCCGTTTTAATACTTCGCTCTTTTTTATTAAAAGTTACCATTCCATAACCAGTAGCTCTATTGTATAAAACTGCTGGTTTTAAATCTGTTTGATATGGATTTCCAGCTCCTAGCACGGACATTTTATTCCCAAAACCATCAATATGATTTCCTAAAAAAGCTGGCTTCTTATAGGTATGGTCTTTAACATTTTCTATTGGCGGCCAAAATCTTCTTGGCCAAATATTATTTAATGCAGGCCCTGCAAACGCATAACCACTGTCTCCAAATTCTTCCAATCCGTATTTAACAAAACTCGCCATATGTTGATCTCCAGCAATATGAAAAGCAAAAGCTTTTCTAATAATGCGTACCGCTTTATCTCTTTTATTAGCTGGCCACCCATTAGAATCCATATCTGCAGTCATTGCATCTCCTAAAATATATTCTTCTTTTTGCGGAATTTTAAGTTCAGGAACAACAGCATCTGTTCTCGCTTCTTTCGGAAGTGTTGCTACAGTAGCCAAATTGGTTTGAGATAAAACTACTTTTATTTGCGTATCATCATTCCAATCTTGCACCCATTCTTCAAGAAAATCCTCTTGACGTTTCCCTAAAAGTTCAGCATCCAAATCTTTATACTTCTTGATATCAAAATTCTCATTCTGAATCCATCCATTCCAAATGTCAGCCTCTTTTGGCAAAACATGCATGGGAGCCGATTTAAACTTTCTATCTTCTAAAATTGCAAAACTCAATCCTGCATATTTCCATTGGGTATAATACACGCCTATTACTTGTTTTACAGGGCGGGCATCATAAGGGTCTGGTAAATGACTAGTTTGTGTAAATTGAATCATATTGATCCATTCTGGAGACATTTTATAGCCTCCTGAATCTTGAGAAGATGCTCCAAAACCTTTAGAAGTATCTGCTACAGCACCTCCTTCTCCCCATACATTTCCATGATATACATCATGATCGTCTGGAATTATAGCACAAGGTTTATGTCTAAAAAGTTCTCGATAAGACCACCCAAATAGTAGCCATTTCCGAAGATATTCAATACATAAATCATCAAAGTCTCCTTCATATATAACTCCATATCCTCCTGTGGCTTCATAGAATTGATCTCCTAAGAACAAGATAATATCTGGATCTAAATAAGAAACATTATTACATACATCCTGATCTGGAAAGCCATAATGAAAATTACAACTAAACACTCCTGCCTTAACTTCGTTTTTATCAAGAGGCTCTTTAGCTATAGTACCATCATAAAAATACTGATGAACTTGATTTCTAAGAGGTAACTCTACCAAAACTCTATATGGAATATCTTGCGTTTCCTTCCAATGTTCAATTATAAAATTATTGGCTCGTCCTGGGTTTGAGTTTGTTTGCGTCTCTACAGTTTGCCATTCCCCATCTCGCTTAAACTGCAATATTACTTTATGATTAGGGATCTTTTCAAAAGGAGTTAATTGAGTTGTCAACTTCAATTTTTCTTTATGCAAAGTATACTGAGCAAAGCATATAGGACCATACAATTGCTCTTCACTATAGTTTAACCCTGTAGAAGTTACTTTCCAATTAGAAAAGGAAGCGGTTTTATTTTTAACTGCTTTTTTATGTTGCGTGTGAACTACTAAAGAAAAATTTCCATTAACTTTTTCAGCCTCTACCATACTTTCTACGGAAGCTATTTCTATTGAGGAGCTATCTATAGCGCTTACATTTAGCTTATAATAGCCATTTTTGTAGGTTGCTTTGAGCTTTAATTTCAAACTATCTGGAATTTGAAGCAAATTTGTCTTAAAAACTTCCTCTCCAATAATAAAATCCCCGCCTCCTGTTAGTCCAACTGGCAGTCCTTTCCCAAACACTGAAGCAGATCTATAATCGTTGAACTGCCCTCTTACTCCAATTTTAAATCCAACAAAAGCTTTTGTATTTCCTTTTATCTCAGAAGACAATACATCAATCTCTACTTCTTGCTCAAAATTATCTGTATTATCTCCCTTCTGGATAGTTAATAAATTTAAATTCCTATCCGTTCCAGAAACTATACATACTGCCCTTCCATTTTCAATAACCCAATCCTGCATCCGGTTTGCCCAGTATTCTGGACCTACCCACTTCATATCAAACCAATTATTCCAATTACTTTTAAAATTGACTTCTTTTATTCCGCCAAAAAAATTCAAAACATTGCTATTTAATGGCCTATTCATTCCAATAGCAGGTAAAATAGCTCCTAATGAAAATGTTTTAAGATAGTTCCTTCTATTCATAATTAATATTAACTTCTTGAAGCTACTAATATAAAACAATCCTTAAAAAATAGCATATCAACAAAAAATATATTTCGAATTATTTCTTTTTAAATTTACTTACTTCATGAATCGAAAATATTAATTTACTTTTTCATTAACTTTTATTTCTTTTTTATGTAGAATTTATTGTTTATTTTTATTTTTGATAAAGTCATTAATACCATTACAGTGAAAAAAACAGCAGTTAGAAGATCCTTAATTTTAAAGGAATTAGATGAGTACGGTCAAGTAAGCGTAAACGACCTAAGCAAAGCTTTAGGTGTAAGTGAAGTTACTATTAGAAACGATCTCGATAGATTAGAAAAAAACAAACTTCTTATCCGTGCACATGGAGGAGCTTTTAAAACAAGTAATATTGCTTTAACCGTTAGTGAAAAAAAGAAAATTAATCTTGATGTAAAAAGGTTGATTGGAAAAAAAGCAGTAAGCCTTATTGGAGATGATGAAAGTATTATTCTAGATTCTGGAACTACCACATTTGAAATCTCCAACAACCTTGCAGAAATTCAAAACTTAACTGTAATTAGTAACGCACTAGACATTGTAAATAATCTTTCGCAATATAAAAACTTACAAGTTTTTATGCCAGGGGGGTATTTAAAAGAGTTTTCCATGTCGTTGGTGGGACCAATGGCAGAAAGAAACTTAAAACAACTGTATTGTAATAAGCTTTTTCTAGGGGTTGACGGAATCAAACCAAACTTAGGTGTTTTTACACATCATGTGGAAGAAGCGTACCTCAACCAATTAATGATTGAAATTTCTGATGAAGTTATTGTTGTGGCAGATTCCTCTAAATTTAAAAGAAGCGGACTTGCATTTATTTCTAATTTTGATAAAATCGACAAAATTATAACCGACTCCAATATTGACGAAAGTCATATTAAAGAACTTGAAAACCATAATGTAGAAGTCATTCTTGCAGATAAATAAAAACATTTAAGCAAATCCTCTCAAGCAAAAAGAGGGTTTGCTTAAATATTTCCTTCCCACATCAATAATATTAAGGATTAATCCATTTCTTATCCAGCGATATTGTATTTCTATTCAAGTAATTTTTTCTGATATTTTTTAATTTATGAACACTTAAAGACGAGTCTATATTAGCTACATCTACTTCGTTTTTAACATCATATTTTTGAAGCAAATATTGAGCACTCGGCTCTTCTATATTTATTTCGTCAATCCAACGATACAGCGCATTCATAACCTTAGTTTTATCATTACTTCCAACCGTCCTTTTCTATTTATTAAAATAATATAACTCTGAATTCTTATATGCTTTTCTGCGCTTAATTATGTATTTAATGATTCTTTTTAGTAGAAAAAAAACAACTAACAAACTTACTATCAAAATAATACACGCTATAATAAATTCTTTTACAGAGAGCCCTAAAATTGTATAAGGTCTCTCTTCTGAAACTTCTTCAGAAATTTGTACCTCTTGAAGTTTTAAAGAATCTCTCACACTATCCAACATTCCTAAATCTGGATTTGCTGCTACTTCAATAGTTACAGCTTTCAATGTTTTTTTATAAAGCTTTTTTTGGAATGGATGGTACCATGTAAATACCTTTTCTGGAATGGTTATTGTCCCTTCTTTTTCAAACAAATAGCGTACAGACTCTGTACGTTGCGCACTTATATATGTTTTAGACTTATAGTTATCTATAGTTCCACGCCCAGGGTACATACCAACATTTGGAAGAGTATCCCATACTGCTGGCGGAATTAATTCTGCAACAGTACCTCCTGCCTTTCTGGTAATTGTACGCTCCAAAACATCGCCCACTTTTGCTTTTTTTGTATTTCCAGACCAATGTTCAGAAACCGTTAAACTGGAGGCTACTAACCAATCCGAATGCTTAAAATTTGGTGGAATTGGCTTTACTTTAATCAATTTTTCTGAGGTCTTTACCACATGTTTTATCCCTTTATACCCCCCAGGAGCAGGCGATTCAACTTCAATCTCCAAAGCAGGAAATGTAACATTGTCTTCACTAAAAGGGAAAACATTATAGATAAGCTCCACCCCAGCAAAATTCTTCCCATTCCTCTGAAAAGATTTACTAACAGGTCGAAAGTATACCGAAAAAGCACCATTTACTTTTATATTTCCTAAATCTAGTCCCTTAGTAAACCAAGTAGATGTATATACGGTAACACTAACTTGTACAGGCTCTCCTACATATACACTGGATTTATTTAAACGTGCTTCTCCCCATATTTGCTGCGCAGTTAAACTTTGTAAACTAAGTACCACAAACAGCAAGAAAAGCAATTTCTTTACTAACATACTACCACACTTCTTCATTGGATTTTGGTTTTATGTTATACTTTTTTACCTGATATTTAAATTTTCGCTGTAAAAACAATGTAGGATCATCGTCTACTTTACGCATCAAAATTTTACTATCGTCCTGCGGGATTGATGCTTTAATATCATCCGGAACTTCATCTAATTCTTTTCCTTTATGAATATTTGAATTTACTGTTTCTTCCTGACGCTCTTTTTTCATATCCTCCTTACTAGCTTCTTGCCCACCTCCACTTAAATCTTCAGGACTCTTATTCTGAGTATTCTTAGAATTCTTTTCATCTTTTGATTCCTGAGCATTTTCAACCGACAATTGGTCTTCTTCTGGAAGAACTTGCATCAATTTTTGTCGGTTTACTTTTGCGGCTTCCAAAGAGGGATCTTTTTCAACAGCTATATTAAAAGCCAATTCTGCGGCGGCATAATCGCCATTTTTAAAATATGAAAGTCCTAAATTATAAGCCCCCATAGCGGTGGTATCTTTTGAAAAAGAATTAATAGCAGCTTCATAATCTCCTGCTTTAAAATAAGCAACTCCTTTCCTCAAAGGGTCTTTATACACATCTGCAGCTTCTTTAAAATCCCCTTTATTGCTCAAGCGTTGTCCTTGATAGTCTTTAGTATACCATAAGTCAGAAAAAATAGAAGCATCATCGTTACACGAAACCAAGAACAAAAATGTAAGAGAATACAGCACCCATCCTTTTCTAAACCATAACAATAACAATAACAATACAGCCATTGGAATAATAAACAATAATCCTACATCTCGCCAATCATTATCTTTTTCTTCATTTTTCTCTGTAAACTCTAAGTTTTTACTGATGTTTTTTGCAATTAACTCCACATCACTATCGTCCAGCGTTAATTGTTGAACTGTAATTCCTTCTATTTCATTCAAACTAGCCATCAATGTAGCATCTAGACTTGACCGAACTGTTTTACCATCTTTTCCTTTTATGAAACCTTTATCTCTGGCTGAAGGAATTTCGGATCCTCCAGGAGTGCTCATCGGAAGTATTACAATTTTATTTTTAGAATTCTTCGCAAAATTGCTTAAGATACCTCTTTCCTTTTCCTGAAAATCATCTGAAAACACAACAATTGTACCTGGCGCTTTTGTAACCTTTGTTAAAGAATCGCCTAAAATTAAAGCGGCTTCCAAATCTGAACCTGGAAAAGGCATTGTGGAAGGTTTTAACCCTTCAATATGACTGTTTATAATTTCATAATCCTTTGTAAGCGGTACAATAGTATGAGCAGTTCCAGCAAATCCTACGAGCGCCATTCGGGCTCTAGGATTGTATTTTATTAAATCTTTTATTTTAAATTTTGCTCGTTCTAATCTGTTGGGTTGAATATCATCGGCCATCATGCTTTGAGAGATATCTAACAACACTACCATTGGAGTTTCTAATTTCTGACCTGGCACTTCAATTTTTTTCCACGTAGGCCCCGAAAGTCCTAATATTCCACTAGCAAATGCAAGCAACAACACTAAATGCATAAACACTTTTACAGCATTACTTCCTTTAGAAATTACATAAGGCCTTAAATGAGGTGCAATTATTCTTTTCCACTTTAATTCTTGTTGCATGGATAGCAAACTAATAACCATTAAAACAACAACAGGCAGTAGCAACCACATAAATTGAGGTCGTAAAAAGTGAAAATCACTCCAGTTTATAGGAAACAAATCTTTATACATAACTTTCCTTTTTATGAGTGAGCTGACGAATAACTTTTGCAATAGTAAGCACCAACATCATAAACAGCAATAATCCTATAGCTACTCCTAATGGATACATATACAGAAGCGTTACGGGTTTATTTTGCTCCTCTTCATACGCTATTGGTTCTAATTTATCAAGTTCGGTATAAATTTGCGCTAGGCGCTTTTCGTCTTTTGCTCTAAAATATTGCCCATTGGTAAGCTCAGCAATATCTTGTAGTGTTTTCTCATCCAAATCGGTTCCAGCTCCCCCCGGATCTCCAATACCAATAGTATAAATTTTAACTGTGTCTTTTTGAGCAAGGTCGGCTGCATCTAGTGGTAAAATATCTGTTCCTGCATCCACACCATCTGTTAAAAGCAACATTACTTTTGTTTTGATGGTATCTTTTTTAAACATCCCAACCCCCTTTGTAATTGCTTTCCCTATATGTGTCATTTGTCCAGCCATTCCTACATCTGCTTCTTCTAACATCTGATCTACAACTGCTAAATCTGGAGTAAAAGGTGCTTGAATATAGGAACTCGACCCAAAAAATATGAGCCCCATTCGGTCGCCTTCTCGTTTTTTTATAAAATCGTGCATTAAATTTTTAACAGCATCCCATCTTCTCGATTGCTTGCCGTTAATTGTCCAATCTCGTTGCGCCATACTAAAAGAAATATCCGCAGCTATTAAAAAGTTACGAGACGTTTTTACTTTCATTTCTGGCTCTCCTACAATTTGAGGAGAAGATAAAGCGACTAATAAACAAGCCCAACAAACAAAAAGACCTAGCCATACCAAAAAATTACGCCTTTTTATAAAAGCAGATTTTTTAGGCTTTTGGTGGGTATATTTTATTGCATTACTAAACCCTGGAAAAAATAATGACGCACTTTTTATTCGTAATGATGGAAAAAGTGCATACACTATAAAAGGAAGTGGTAATAAAAAGAATATCCACAAATATGCTATTTCAAAATTATCAGGCATGTGATTTTATCCATTTTTTAGAATTTGTCAAAATCTCTTGTTTTACTTGAGCGTCTACATCTATATTTTTATAAATTGAATTTTGAATTTCTGTCTCCAAAGGAATAAACCGAACGTCTTTTCCTGTTTTATCTAAAAACTCCAACCAAGGTTTTCCGTACAAACGCCCTACTTCTTCACGTCCAAACGACTGTAATGCAACCATTTTTAAAACAACAAGTACTTCTGAAACCGTTGTATTATTAGTAAGTTTCTTTATTGCTTCCCTTCTATAAGCGTTCTTTATGTAATTTCTAATAAATACATAACTTGCTATTATTAAACCAAGTAAAATAACAGCTCCCAATAGTTTCCACCCAATAGTTTCAAAAGTAAATCCTACGGGCTGGGGCTCATAAATTTCTTCAAGCTGAAGATTTTTTATGTTATCTGGAATAGAATCTTGTATCGTAGTAGGTATTATTTTCATCTTTTTGCATTCATTTTTCCAAATACTTCTGTTAACTGAAGATCTAAATCTGTTACAGTATCAATATTAAAAATTGGAATTTGATATTTTTTCATTTCATCTTTAAAGGCATAGAAATCGCCTTCAAAACCTTCTTTAAAGGCTTTCTTTATACTTTTATTTTTTCCATCTACTACAATTTGATGGGTTTGATTACTAGCTACAAACTTAGTATCTGGTATGGCATATTCCATAGGGTCTGAAATTTTAGCCAAAATTAAATCGTTATGCATTGATATCCCCGAAATTGCTTTTATAACTGCTGGAGAATATCTTAAAAAATCGCTAATAATAACTACCAAATAATCATGAGTTACTATATTATGGACTCTGGGAATTACAGCATTTAAGGTTTCGTCATGAGCATCTGCCTTTGAAACTATCAAGTCATGATTCCGTTTTACAATTTTCTCTAAAAAATGAATGATATTTTTCCGACTCCGTTTCGGAGCTACAACATCAAAACCTTCATCAGCAAATATTACTCCTCCAACTCTATCTCCTTCTTTAAATACTCTAAAAGCAGTAACAGCCGCTAATTCTGCTGCAACTACAGCTTTTGTTTTATGTACCGACCCAAAGAACATGGATTTGGATTGGTCTACTACAATAAGGACAGGTTTTTCTTTCTCTTCTGTATAAACTCTGGTATGTGTTTTTTGAGTTCGGGCAGTAACTTTCCAATCAATATTCCTTATATCATCTCCTTTTACATAATTGCTCACTTCTTCAAAGTCTAAACCACGACCTCTAAGTTTTGAGGCATGTTTTCCAGATAAAATACTGTTAACTTTATGTTTTCGAGCTAGCAATGTAAAGCTATGAGCGGTATGCTCCTTTTTAAGCAAATCGGTCAAGGATACAAATACATTTTCTGGATATTCTACTTTTTTAGACATTGATTTCTATATATAATTTTATTGTTGTCCGATAAAAGCAGACAGCGTTTATTGCATTCCACATATATCAAGGGTTAATAGAGGTTTTTAAAAATAGCCCTCTTGCTATTAAGAAAAATGAATAAAAAGAGGAGTTTATTAATGTTATTTCTTTAAACTACTCATTTTATAATAGTTAATGTTTAGTCTTTGTTCTTTTCTCTTACAGCGAAGCGGTCTTGTATTTTATTCGGACATTAATGATATAATTTATGTCTTTCGCTAAAAATTTTCAATAATTCTTTACCCTAAACAACTTATAAAAAACCGACTATTTGGGTTCTAGGCATTAATTATTTAAGCAACTACAGCAACCTGTTTTAAAATTTCATCTAATACTTGATCTGCTGAAACAGCATCGGCATTGGCCTCATAACTTAACATAATTCGGTGACGAAGACAGTCGTGAACTACCGCTCGAATATCATCTGGAGACACAAAATCTTTCCCTTCCATCCAAGCGTGCACTCTACAAGCGCGATCTATAGCAATAGACCCTCTCGGACTTGCTCCAAAATCTAACCACTTATCTAGTTGTTCATTATAGTTTGAAGGATACCTTGTAGCAGAAATAATATCAACTATATATTTTTCCATGGCTTCAGAAATAGTAACTTTTGCTATTTCTTTGCGTGCATCAAAAATTACACTAGGCTCTAAAAGCTCATGTTTCTCTTCTTTAGTATGTTTTTGCTCTGCTCTATTAAGGCGTAAAATAGCTAATTCTGAAGCATCATCTGGATAGCCTATTGTTACATGCATTAAAAAACGATCCATTTGCGCCTCAGGTAAAGGATACGTTCCTTCCTGCTCCACAGGGTTTTGTGTAGCCATAACCATAAAAAGAGGTTCCATGGCATATGTTTTTCCAGCAACCGACACTTGTCGTTCTTCCATCGCTTCTAATAAGGCAGCTTGAACCTTTGCTGGGGAACGGTTAATCTCATCTGCAAGAATTAAATTACTAAAAATAGGTCCTTGTTGAAATACAAATTTATCTTTTAGTTCTGGCTGATAAATTTCGGTCCCTGTAATATCTGATGGCAATAAATCTGGCGTAAACTGAATCCTACTCAACCCACAATTTAACTCTTTTGCCAAAGTCTTAATAGCACGTGTTTTTGCTAAACCTGGCAATCCTTCTAACAACATATTTCCATCGGCTAGGAGCACTAAAATAATTCTTTCAATTAAGGTGTCTTGACCAATAATAGCTGTAGACATCCTTGATTTAAGCGACGTAATAGCTTCATGTGCTGTCATAATTTTTTAAAATATTAATTTATTATTCTTCAACTAAAAATTTATAGAGAACTAAATTTTCGGTTGTTCATGTGTGTAATTAAAAGTGGCTGTCTAAAAAGTATCCAAACTCTAAGTGCCTTCCTGAGCTTGTCGAAGGACACTTTTGAGTATCAGTTGTTTAAAACTTCGACGAGCTCAGTTTGACAACTGACAAGCACAGTTTGACAACTACAAATTACTTTTTAGATAGCCACTTTTCTAATTTCTTTACAAAGAAACTTTTAGTTTCTTGCTGGAGTAGTCATTTGTTTTACTACCTCATCTATAGACAATGAAGACCCTTGTACAGGAGGATACTTCTTAAAAGTTGCTAAAAATTGAGCAGCTCTTTGTTGTGCTGGAACAAATAACCACATATTTTCTGCATACCATCTAATATACATCCCTGAATCTGGAGAAACCTCATAAGGATCTGCTCTCAAATTAATTGCCAATGGCCAAGCTGGTTGCTTTCTATAAGCTGTACTAATATTACCTTCTAAAATAGTAAAGTGTAATTTCCAGTCTTGATAACGAATTGCATTTAAGTTTCCACCTTGGTCAAAATAGAAGATTTCTTCTCTAGGCGATTTTTCCACCTCTCCTTTAAAAAATGGCAATAAATTATACCCATCTAAATGTGCATTGAAATTTTTACCATTAGCACTGTAACCATTTAGCATTTTCTTTACTAAATCTGGCTCTCCGGCAGCGGCAGCCAAAGTTGGCATCATATCTTCATGAGAGAAAATATCATTATAAACTGTTCCTGGCTCAATTACCCCAGGCCAACGTATAGCACAAGGCACACGGAATCCACCTTCCCAAGTAGTTCCTTTCTCTCCTTTAAATGGCGTACTACCTCCATCTGGCCATGAGATTTTCTCAGCACCATTATCTGTAGAATACATAATAATGGTATTATCCATAATACCTAGTTCTTCTAGTTTAGCTAAAACACGCCCTACTGCTTTGTCATGTTCAACCATACCATCTGGATACAAACCTATCCCAGTAACTCCATCACTCTCTTCACTTAGGTGTGTCCAAACATGCATTCTTGTTGAATTTAACCAAACAAAGAAAGGTTTTCCTTCTGCATGTGTTTTTTCAATAAATTTAATGGCTGCATCTGTAAACTCCTTATCTATAGTTTCCATTCTAGTAGAAGTAAGTGGCCCTGTATCTTCAACCTTTCCATCAGAATAAGAATGTATTACCCCACGAGGCCCATATTTTTTTTCTAAACTCAGGACTTTTTGGATAATAATATCCTTCTGGTTCTTCTTCTGCATTTAAGTGATATAAATTTCCGTAGAATTCATCAAAACCATGATTTGTAGGTAAATGCTCATCTTGATCTCCTAAATGGTTTTTACCAAATTGCCCCGACACATACCCGTGTGGTTTTAAAACTTCTGCAATTGTAGGCTGATTGTCTTTTATTCCCTGCTTAGATCCAGGCATCCCAATAGTTAATAATCCTGTTCTAAAAGGATGTTGTCCTAAAATAAAAGCTGCACGCCCAGCAGTACAAGACTGTTGTGCATACCAGTCTGTAAACATAGCCCCTTCTTTAGCGATACGGTCTATGTTAGGGGTTTCGTACCCCATCATACCATGGTTATATGCGCTCACATTCCCCCAACCTATATCATCTCCCCATAAAACGAGGATATTAGGCTTGTCTTGCGCCACAAGAAAATTAACCAATAGCATTGCTAATGATAAAAAAATAGAATTCTTCTTCATAATAAGATAATAATTAATAGTTTAAACTTAAATCTATAGCGATATCTATAGTAATGTATAGGATGTGGAGGAATATATAAGAAATAATTTCAAATAAAAACAGCTTTACCTTAAATTATAGTTAAGATAATTATTTATTAAAAGTGAACTATAGCTATAAATCCCAACACTATGAGAATGAATTTATTATTGAAAACCAATAATTTAACTTAAATTAATAAAAAATTAAATCTTCAAAAATCACAATAAATTTAGAAGTAAAAACTGAAGAAATTCGCCTTTATTTTATTTAAAAAAAGCGTAAAAAGGAATTAGGAGCATAAAATTAGTATGTTCCTGAAATTCTAAAACGTATTTAAAAAGGTTGTTATCCTATGATACCGATAAAACTAAAAATAGCTGAAATAAAAACCCAAGATAAAACAGCTATTAATATCAAAACAACAGCTTTTAATGCGTAAATAAGAATTGAAGATTCGTTGTGTAAAGATTGCCCCATGTTTATACATTTAAAGAATTAATAGTTATTGAAATGGGGCTAGCTCAATAACCTAAAGTTACAAAAAAAATTATATTAAACTGATTTATAGATAGATAAATTACTACCTCAGATTCCCTATGAAGCATTTAAATGAAATAAATTTATCTAATTATAACACAAAACTTTCCGATAAACCCAGAACAGACTTGACAATTTAAACTTTCATAGAAAGTTTAAATTGAAATCCAACTACTATTTTTAGAAGCCGACTCATAAATTTTTTCTACAATATGGATATCCTTCATCCCTTCTTCTCCAGGAACTAACATTGGTTGATGGTTGAGAATTGCCAAAGCATCATCGTCCATTTGTTTTGCTTGTTGATTGCCTTTCCAAGGTTTTAATATCTCACCATCGCTAGTAGCGCCTTGAACTCCACTGTATGATTGAAAAGGTTTTAAAAAATAGCTTCCTTCTTCACAAGTAGCTTCTAAATTATTAAAGTGCTCTCCTAAACTTGTTTCTCCATGCGCTATAGTTCCATCAGAAAATTTTAAATCGAAAATGGTAGTCTCGTCAACTTCATGATAAATTTCTGGTCTCATTGTTATATGTTTAGCGCTAACAGAAATAGGTTCTTTCCCTTTGGTATAACGAATAGCATTTAGTGGATACACTCCCATATCGTACATAGCGCCGCCGCCGAGTTCTTTTATTTGCTTCCAATGATTTGTTCTAGTATCAAAATACCCTGCCTTAGCTAAAACATTATTTATTTGTCCGTAAGGCTCGGTCTCAGCCCAATTCATCAAAGTTTGTGTATTTGGCTCATGATGCATTCTATACCCAATAGCTAGTTTTACTTTATTTTTCTTGCAAGCATCTATCATAGCTTGACACTTTTCTGCACTTACCTCCATTGGCTTTTCACACCAAACATGTTTCCCCGCATTGGCTGCTATAATACTATATTTAGCATGTAAAGCAGGTGGTAACACAATATAAACTACATCTATTTCATCATTATTTGCAATCTCATGCATTGTTTCATAAGAATATACATTACCATCTTTTATTCCGTATTTGGATTGCCATACTGGAATCTTTTCTGGACTTCCTGTTACAATTCCTTTTAGTTCACAATGCTTGGTTAATTGCAATGCAGGCGCCAATAAATCGGTGCTATAATAGCCCAAACCAACTAAGGCAATTCCTAATTTTTTATTTTTCTGCGGAAGCAAAAAGGATGGATATGGCATCATCCCAGCTGCCATAATTAATCCTGATTTATGTATAAAACTCCTTCTGTTAATCATAAACATCTATTTTACTGAAAGTTACTGATTTTTAATCAACTACCTCGAGGCAAGCCTACGAAATTTTCAAAGGAAAATAATTTAATTTATTTTGATACAAAGCCTTCGAAATACTTAGTACAGGCTCTAAGGAATTAGACCCTCAATAAGGGATTAAATAGCACTTATAATATCATGTTTGGTAATTATTCGAAACTTCCCATTCCCTAAATCCACCAAAACAGCTTTATTTTCTCTATTAATAAGCTTTGAAAGTTCATCTATTGCTAGATTCTTTTTCACCATTGGAAAAGGAGATTGCATAATCTCTTTAATTGGTTTATCTGCTATATCTTTGTTGTCTATGTATGCTTTAAAAAGTGTAGATTCATCCAAAGAACCTACAAAACCTTTAGAATCTACCACAGGAATTTGAGAGATGTTGTATTTCTTCATTCGCTCAATTGCATGAGCCACCAACTCTTCTGTTTTAGCTGTAATTAATTCATGTTCATTTATACCTATTAAATCTTCCGCCAACTTAACCTCAGTTTCCAAAAACCCACGATCTCGCATCCAATCGTCATTAAAAACTTTGGCAATATATCTACTTCCCGAATCGTGAAATAAAACAACCACTACATCTTCTGGCTTGAAATGCTCTTTAAGTTGTAGTACTCCTTTTATGGCGGAACCTGCAGAATAACCAACAAAAATGCCTTCCTCTTTGGCTAGTTTCCTTGTAAAAACAGCTCCATCCTTATCGGTAACTTTAGTAAAACCATCAATTACCTCAAAGTCTACATTTTTAGGAAGAATATCCTCCCCAATTCCTTCGGTTATGTACGTATAAATTTCATTTTCATCAAAAACACCTGTTTCATGATATTTTTTAAAAACAGAACCATAGGCATCTACTCCCCAAATTTTAATGTTTGGATTCTTTTCTTTAAGGTATTTTCCTACCCCAGAAATGGTTCCACCAGTACCCACTCCTACAATAAAATGAGTGATTTTTCCATCTGTTTGCTTCCAAATTTCTGGCCCTGTTTGCTCGTAATGTGCTAATGAATTTGAAAGATTATCATACTGGTTTACGTACCATGAATTAGGAGTTTCTTCAGACAATCTTTTAGAAACCGAATAATAAGAACGAGGATCTTCTGGAGAAACATTGGTAGGACAAACTACCACTTCCGCTCCAACAGCACGAAGGATATCCATTTTTTCTTTGGATTGCTTATCGCTAATAACACATATTAATTTATACCCCCTAGCAATTGCAACCAATGCAAGTCCCATTCCTGTATTTCCGCTTGTTCCTTCTATTATGGTCCCCCCAGGTTTTAAACTCCCATTTGCCTCTGCATCGTCAACCATTTTAACCGCCATTCGGTCTTTTACAGAATTCCCAGGGTTAAATGTTTCTACTTTAGCCAATACTAAAGCTTCAATACCTTTAGTTATTCTATTTATTTTAACCAAAGGAGTATTTCCAATGGTTTCTAATATATTCTTTGCGTATTCCATGTTTTCTTTTCTTCCTTTTAAAGATAAGAAATGATAGCACAGAAAATTAAATGTAAGAAGTTAAATAATAGATAAATTGGTTTTATATGAATTACTAAAGAAACAGGTTATCAATAAATTGCATTGAATTATTCAAATTTAATCGACCTTGCTGGAGATATTTTTGTGATGATATACGAAGGAATTAAAAGCATTAATAAGCATAAAATTAACACTCCAACATTTAGAATAATAACATGAATAGGATTTATATAAACTGGAGCTTCAGAAACATAATAAGTAGCGGCATCCAAGCTTATAAATCCAAATTTATCTTGTAAAAACAAGATTCCTAGCCCTATTAGATTTCCCCAAAAGAGTCCAATAACAATAAGGTAAGTGGCGTTGTACAAAAATATTTTTCTAATACTCCAATTATTAGAACCTAAAGCTTTTAAAAGTCCTATCATTTGAGTACGCTCTAAAATAAGAACAAGCAGAGCAGTTATCATATTTATCCCTCCTACAATAATCATAATCCCTATGATTATAGCTATATTAAAATCGAATAACGATAGCCATTCGAAGATGATGTAGTATTTTTCAGCAATTGTTTGAGAATCTAGTGTGGAGAGCGTTGCTCCATAAATCTCTCTTCCTTTTTGCTCTATTTGATCAAAATCGTCTAAAAAAACTTCAAAAGTACCAATCTCATCATCTTTCCATTTGTTCATTCGTTGAATATGGCGTAAATCAACGAAAATGTAATTGGCGTCGAAATCTTGAAAGCCACTATCGTAAATACCTACAATCTTAAATTTCACCTGACTTGGAATGGCGCTCACTTCATCTTTTAAAAAAAATGCCCAAAATTCGGTTCCTACTTTAAATTGTAACCGATTTGCTAAGTATCTCGAAATTAAAATTTCTTCATTTCGTTTTCCAGAATAATCGGGGATTCTCCCTTCAACTAAAAAATCTTTAAAAGGATCCCAGTTATAATCGGCGCCAACTCCTTTGGCTATAATCCCTTCAAAAGTATTTTTTGTGCGTATAATCCCTCCTTTTGTAGCTACTGCTTGCACATGACTAATGCCACTTACGTTTTTAAATTCTGGATAAAAATCTTGATGGATGGAAATCGGATTCACAGAAACATCCGAGGTATTATTATCGTAATTATAAATTTGAACATGCCCATTAAAAGCTGCAATTTTTTCACGGATTTTTCGTTGTAAACCAACTCCAGTGGCAATTGCAATCAACATCATAATAACCCCCATTGCAATTGCTGCAATAGCGATTTTTATTATTGGTGCCGAT
Source organism: Galbibacter sp. L-19 (assembly GCF_056857615.1). NCBI lineage: Bacteria > Pseudomonadati > Bacteroidota > Flavobacteriia > Flavobacteriales > Flavobacteriaceae > Galbibacter > Galbibacter sp. L-19. Next base: position 19,571 of record NZ_JBSXNL010000030.1, on the reverse strand, counting down.
ATACTACTTTTATGCTCCTTTCCCTTTATAAGGCGTTTGGCAATAAAATATTCTAAATTCAAACTATGCGATACTTTATGAGTTTCAAAAATACATTTTTATTATTGTTTTTAGTAGTGATTTCCTGTGCGAATGGAAATCAAGAAAAAAAAGTTGATATTTCTACTGAAGAAAAACCAAAAGAAACTCCAATTATTGTTGGCGCTAATAGAACTGAAGAATATTTATCTCTTTTAAAAAATAAAAAAGTTGGAATAGTAGCCAATCAGACTTCTGTTATTTATAAAGAAGATGGTAACTACACACATTTGGTTGATTCTCTTACAGCTTTACAAGTAAATATTCAAAAAATATTTTCGCCTGAGCATGGTTTTAGAGGAAAAGCGGATGCTGGAGAGCTTGTTGAAGGAAATAGAGATGCTAAAACAAGTTTGGAAATTGTATCCTTATACGGGAAACATAAAAAACCAGCTGCTGCCCAATTAAATGCTATAGATGTTATGGTGTTTGATATTCAAGATGTAGGAGTGCGTTTTTACACCTACACTTCAACCCTACATTTGGTAATGGAAGCTTGCGCCGAAAATAACATTCCACTAATTATATTAGACCGTCCAAATCCCAATGCTAGCTATGTTGATGGCCCTACACTTGAAGTTGAACATGCTAGTTTTTTAGGAAAAGTTCCTATTCCGCTTGTATATGGATTAACTATTGGAGAGTACGGAAAAATGCTTAACGGAGAGCTTTGGTTAGCCAATAAAGTAAAGTGCGATTTAACCGTTATTCCTGTTAAAAATTACAATCATAGCCTAGCATATAGTTTACCAATTCGTCCTTCTCCTAATTTACCTAATGATCAATCTATTTTGCTATATCCTAGTTTAGGGCTTTTTGAAGGTACTAATGTAAATGCAGGAAGAGGAACAGAATTCCAATTTCAGCGTTATGGTGCTCCATGGTTGGATAAAAAAGTGTTTTCTTTTGAATACACTCCAAAGCCTAATTTTGGCTCTAAAGATCCAAAACAAAATGGAAAAATATGTTATGGGGAAAATCTTTCAGAAATAACACCGCCTAAAGAAGTTACTATGAAATGGATTATTAAAGCTTATGAAAATTCCACCGATAAATTTAATTTCTTTAAGACCTCTGGATTTACACTCCATGCTGGAAATGAAAAACTACAAAAACAAATAGAGGCAGGAATGAGTAATGAAGAAATTAAAGCCTCATGGCAAGCAGACATAGAAAATTTTAAAAAAATTAGAAGCAACTATTTAATTTACGAATAACACACGTTTTAACTGTTTCTATATTTTTCAAAAGGGATTTTTAATAATTTCCCTACTCTTGTAGATGTATTTATATCTGGATGTGTGTCTATTCCGTAGATCAAATCTTTTGAATTCATTTTAGAAAAAGTACCTAAAAGCCGATCCCAGATAGCAAAGATATTTCCGTAATTAGTGTCGGTATACGGTAAGACATAATGGTGATGTACTTTATGCATATCTGGAGATACAAAAACCCAACTCAACAAGGTATCCAGTTTTTTTGGTAATTTAATATTTGCATGATTAAATTGAGAAAAAACCACGGAAAGCGACTGATATAATAGTACAATTCCTACTGGAATTCCTCCTATAAACACTCCTAAAGTTGTAAAAACAAACCGTACAAAACTCTCCCCAGGATGGTGCCTATTTGCTGTTGTAGTATCTACATAGGTATCTGTATGATGTATTAAATGAAACTTCCATAACACCTTAACCTTATGTTGCACCCAATGCGCCAACCAAGCCCCTATAAAATCTAACAAAAGCACTCCTAATAACACTGTTGCCCACATTGGAAATGCTATCCATTGAAGGATTCCAAAACCATTTACAACCACCCAATCGCTTGTTTTTAAAAGAATAAATGCCAATAAAAAATTAACAATAATAGTAGTAAACGTAAAGAAAATATTAGGCCAAGCATGTTTAAGTTTATGATACCTAAATTTAAATAATGGTATTCCGTACTCCAATATCCAAAAAAAAGTAATCCCCGAAATCAAAATTAAACTCCGATGTGAGGACGGAATTGTTTCAAAATAAGTAATTAAAGTTTCCATATAAACAAGATACAATAATTTTTAATTTGAAATATAAATGACTTAAACTCACTCTATTTTACAAAAATTTTATTTTGGAAGTTTTGCTTTCATAGCCTCTACAATATTATATACGGCAGGACATATGGCTGTATTTTTTATAGTTAAATTGCTTATCTGCTGAAATTTCTTTCTGTCCGTATGTGGATATTCGCGACAAGCTTTAGGGCGTACGTCATAAATTAAGCAATAATTATCGGCTCCTAAAAATGTGCAAGGCACTTCTTGTAAGACATAATCATTGTCTTCATCAATTCTTAAATAAGTATCTATAAACTGCTGGGGCTTCTGCTTAAAATGTTTTGAAATACGTTCAATATCTGCATTGGTAAATAGCGGACCAGTAGTTTTACAACAATTTGCACATGTTAAGCAATCGGTTTTTTCAAACTCCACTTCATGCAATTCTTGCATTACATAATCTATATTTTTTGGTGGCTTCTTTCGTAATTTAGCAAAATACTTTTTGTTCTCGTTTTGCTTGTCTTTAGCCAGTTGCGGGAGTTGTTTTAAAAAATCGTCCATTTATTTCTTATCAGAAGAAAAAATCCTTTCAGCTACAAAGATAAGGCTTATTATAGAATAACTGTTCCTGTCTTATTTTCATTAATATGTTTTAATATTTTTTTGGATTTTAAAGAAAATTCCTCTTAATTTACTGTAAATGAATTACATTCTTATGAGAAAAATAATCTTATTACTATGCATCCTCGCTTGTACTTTACTCCAAGCGCAAATTGATCAATATGGATACCAAAATGGTCCATTAATAGACACTAAAAGTTCTAACGAATTTGCTGGTTTAGAAGGTTCTATATATTTAAATGGAGATGAATTTACAAAAGGAAAAATTTTTGCAGATGGAAAAGTGTATGATAATGTAGATTTACGGTACAATATTTACAAAGATTATATCGAAATTAAAATGTCGGAATCTGAGATCTATAAAGGTTCTACAAAGCCAAATTATGCCTACGAGATTCATGGTAAAAAGCTATATTTAGTAGACTACCAAGACAAAAATGAAAAGAAGACTGGATATATGGTTTGTCTTTTCTGTACAGCAGATGATATGCTTTTAAACAAATACACCAAAATATATTATCCACCAGAAAAAGCAAACACAGGTTACCAAAAAGATAAACCTGCTAAGTTTAGCGATAACGAAGATTACTTTATAAAGTTAAAAGGAAGTTCTTATGCTATTCCTCTGGAGAGTAACACAAAAAAGATTTTAAAACAGTTTGATAACAAACAATTAGATAAATTTGTAAAAGAAAAGAAATTGAATTTAAAGAAAGAAGACGATTTAATTACTTTCTTTAAATATTATGTCAACATTAATAAATAAACTTTGAAAGACCTCCTCGGGAAAGCTATTGTAGACTTTTATTCTGATAATTTTTTAGAAGAAGTTCTTACCGAAACCTCCATCTCCGAAGAAGATATTCTTCCTATTTCCTATTTATTTAGAAGTTATAAAGAGATGCCTCCTTTGGAGAAAAAAGCCTTAGATAAAAGTTTTGGTAATATCCTCGATATAGGATGCGGTGCTGGGAGCCATGCATTATACTTACAAGAAACTAAAAAAAACTCTGTAACTGCTATTGATATTTCTGCTGGAGCTATTGAGGTTGCTAAAAAAAGAGGTCTTAAAGATGCATTTCAAAAAGATGTTTTCGAGCTAAAGGATAAAAAATATGATACCATTTTAATGCTCATGAATGGTACTGGAATTTTTGGAACCTATAAAAGTGTTCCAGAAAAACTAACACACCTAAAAAACTTACTTACTGATAACGGACAAATACTTATCGATTCTACAGATATTATCTACATGTTTGATGAGGATGAAGATGGCGGAAAATGGATTCCTATGGATAATGATTACTATGGCGAACTTACCTATACCCTCAAATATAAAGGAGAAACAGAAACTACAACATGGCTGTATTTAGACTTTAATACTTTAAGCCTCTTTTGCGAAATGGTAGGACTCCAATGTAATCTCCTAGCCGAAGGCAAACATTACGATTACCTAGCCCAACTCACTAAAAAATAACAACATATAGGAAGCAATTTTCAACTTTCAACTAAGGAATATTCAAGTATTTATGGGTTTGTAAAGACACTTTCCATTTCGGATTCTTCATTACGTACTCCACTATCTCTGGAATCATCTTATCACGTTTACTCCATTCTGGTTGTAAGTATAAAATGCAGTCTTTTCCTACCTTTTCAGCTTGAGCTTCAGCAAACTCAAAATCATTTTTATTATAAACAATACATTTAAGCTCGTTCGCTTTTTCGTACACTTTTGCAGTTGGCAACTTCATTTTCTTTGGCGAAAGGCAAATCCAATCCCATTCTCCTGTTAATTCATACGCTCCAGAAGTTTCAATATGCGTTTTCAAGCCTCGCTTTTTTAATTCAGAAGTAATAAACGTCATATCCCAAGTAAGCGGCTCTCCTCCAGTAATTACAATAGTATCTGAGTATTTTGCAGCATTCTCTACAATAGTAGCAACCGCTGTTGGCGGGTGGGTTTCGGCATTCCAACTTTCCTTAACATCGCACCAATGGCAACCCACATCACAGCCTCCTATTCTAATAAAATAAGCTGCTGTCCCTTTGTAAAACCCCTCTCCTTGGATGGTATAAAACTCCTCCATCAACGGGAGCATTTCCCCCGCATTTACCTTCGCTAAGATCGCTTCTTTTGTCATGCCGCAAAGATACGTTTTCCTTTTTTATTTTTAGTAGCCATTTCCTATTGCTTTTTTGGAGTCGCCATTTCCTGCTTTCGCTACTACACGGTAGTTAGCTCAATCAGGGCTAGCATCAATAATTAGCGTACGCTTACTAATGGTAACACTATAAAAAAATACTCCTTTCAACTTAGCAAACTTTACCTTATTTTAGTAAACACGTTCAATAGCAAATAATTTCAAGATGAGCAATAAAGACGCTTTTTTTCAACATATAGAAGAAGGTTATAAAACTAAAGGTGATTATATAAGTATGGGAGCCGCCATGCTTGATGGTGACCCGCTAACTAATGCCTTGGTTAAAATCCCTCTAAAAACTTTAAACCGACACGGACTCATAGCCGGTGCCACAGGAACTGGAAAAACAAAAACACTTCAAATTCTGGCCGAAAATCTTTCGGAAAAAGGAATTCCAGTTTTGTTGATGGATTTAAAGGGGGACCTTAGCGGACTAGCACAACCCGGAAATGATAATGCTAAAATACAAGAGCGACATACCAAAATTGGATTTCCATACGAAGCAAAAAAATTTCCTATAGACATCCTTACTTTATCCGAACAGAACGGAGTGCGACTTCGTGCTACCATCTCTGAATTTGGTCCTATTTTACTATCTCGGATTTTAGACCTAACAGATACACAACAAGGAATTGTAGCGGTGCTTTTTAAATATTGTGACGACCACCAGCTTCCGCTTCTTGATTTAAAAGACTTCAAAAAAATATTACAATACTGTACTTCCGAAGGAAAAGAAGAATTCCAAGAAGCCTATGGGCGAATTTCAACATCTTCTACTGGAGCTATCTTACGTAAAATTATAGAATTAGAACAACAAGGAGCTGACCTATTTTTTGGTGAAAAATCTTTTGATGTAGAAGATCTTACCCGTATTGATGAGAATGGTAAAGGAATTATAAACATAATCCGATTAACAGATATACAAGACAAGCCTAAACTTTTTTCTACTTTTATGTTGAGTCTACTAGCCGAGGTTTATGCTACTTTTCCTGAACAAGGAGATAGCGACCGTCCAGAGCTTGTTATATTTATAGACGAAGCACACCTTATTTTCAATGAGGCTTCAGACGCACTTTTAGACCAAATAGAAAGTATTGTAAAACTAATTCGCTCTAAAGGAATTGGACTCTATTTTGTAACGCAAAACCCAACTGATGTTCCAGATGCTGTACTTTCTCAACTCGGATTAAAAATTCAACATGCGTTACGTGCTTTTACTGCAAAAGACCGAAAAGCAATAAAACTAACTGCAGAGAATTACCCTATTTCAGATTTTTACAATACTTCAGAAGTGCTTACTTCACTCGGAATTGGAGAGGCTCTCATCTCTGCTTTAGATGAAAAAGGGCGACCAACACCTTTAGCTGCAACTATGTTAAGAGCTCCTATGAGTAGAATGGATATTTTAACAGATACTGAAGTAAAACAAGTAATTAGTGCGTCTAAATTAATTCCAAAATACAATGAGGTAGTAGATCGTGAAAGTGCGTATGAACTTCTAAATAAAAAAATTGAAAAAGCACAAACTGAGGAGGCTCAGCAAAAAGCAAAAGAAGAACAAAAAAAGACTTCGAGAACTTCTACTCGAAAAAGTTCGGCTATGAATCCTATTATAAAAGTGCTAACAAGTGCTACTTTTATAAGAGGTGTTATGGGAATCTTAAGTAAAGCCATGCGATAAAAAAACAGCGCTTAAGAAATTAATCTTAAGCGCTACTGTTTTGGAAATTATTGCTACAAAACCCTCATAATGTAACAACTATTGCAATTTCTTACTTATCATTTCATTTTTTCAACTTCATATAAGTTTCTCTAGACTTTTTGTAATCAAACCAACTAATCAAAATCAAAAAAATTAATCCTGGCAAAATTAAAAATTGAATAAGTAAAAAAACCATTTCCATTATTTATCTATTTAATTTATATCTTATTATATGTTTTGTTGTTTGCTTCTCTATATTATAAGACACATGATTTTTGAAAAGGTCACATATACTTTTATCGAAAAATTAAAATAACCCATCACTAAAAACATACAATAAACTCACAGTCAACTACTTAAATATAAAGTGTTAAAATTTATTAAATTGTGTAAGGGAGCTATCATAATAGAAGAAAATTATAAGGCCTTGTAGATTTTATTGATTTTGAATTGAATAAACCACTTCAAACATAAAAACACAGAGCTTTTAGTAAACTAAAAGTGTTTTAAGATGAATTTAAATTCATAATTTATTTCTTACTGTGTGGCATAGGTAATTCTTACAAGTAAGTAGGACACAAGTTTTTTAGTAAAATATTTTGAAGTAAGCTCTCGTGGAATTCGAAATAAGAGTTATATATAGCTTAAGAACGTCGTTAACGTATAGATGTTGACAACGGTTCTAGTTAAAAGTTATGGAGTTACTATGTTACAAAGAAAAACAATGTTTACTGCTATTGCCTATAAACATTGCTGAGCGTTCGCTCTTTTCTACTTAATTTGAAGAGTTTAAACCAAGTCTATTTCCTTCTGTATCCAAAAATAAAGCAAAAAATCCATTTTCATCTGCATGGGCTGTTTTCGGCATAAGGATTTTTCCGCCATTCTTTTCAACTTTATCAAGAATGTTTTGAAAATTGTCTCCGCCATTTAGGTATATTGTTACTCCATCAGCAGAAGGTTTGTATCCATCTCCTTTTATAATTACTCCTGTTACCATTTGTTGTTCGTATGGAAATATTCCCATCTCCATTCCTGGCATTTCTATTTTTTCAATATTAATATTTAAAATTGCTTGATAAAAATTTACTGCCCTTGAAATATCCGTTGCAGGAATTTCAAAAATTGAAATATGACTTTTCATTTCTATAGTTTTTTGATTTAGATTAGATTCAACCGCGTAAGATTCTGTTTTTGATTTATTTTGATTGTTGCATGCAACTATATTTATAGATAGTAATACAATTGCACAAAGCATGCCCTTATTCATACAGTTTTGTTTAATTTGACAGGACAAATTTAGTTTACTTGTATAAATCAAAATTGTAAAAATGCGACACGCTGACTATTTGTAGAAAAGAGTAGAAAGCGTCATGTTTTCATTACCTAAAAACTCCTTTGGGTTGATTCCAGTAAATTCTTTAAAGTCTTTTATAAAGTGTGCTTGGTCAAAGTATTCACTTTCATAGGCAATGTCAGTTAGACTTCCTGAGTCTTTGTTGAGCAACATTTTGAGAGCCGTTTGTAGTCGGATTACTTTGCCTAATTGTTTCGGACTTACACCAATTTGTTTAATAAAATTTCTCTCAAGTTGCCGTCGTTTGGACATATCTTCTTTAAGGATTTTGCTTATTGAAGCACTCCCTTTTGATGCTAAAAGAGCATCTATAGTAGTTTTTACAATAGTATTAATAGTAGATTTTTCATTAAATTTCTTTAAAAGAAAATCTTCAATAATCTCTATTCTTTTACTAGTATTCTTTGCCTCTATTATTTTTCGCTCTAATTCACTAGCAGGTTTTTCTCCGAACAATAGTTTTATTGGTGTTTCTTTATTAGCCAATTTCTTAATCGGCATTGTTACGAAATTCGAAAAACCATAAGGATAAAAACGAATGGCAAAAGTATTGACATACCCTGTCGGTTCGATATAAAAAGGTTCAATTGTCTGTCCGAGAACCATTGCACGAGGCTGTATAATGAATTCATTTTCTGAAGTGTATCGTTTAATATCGTCTCCAAGAATAAAAGCCATTTCAATTGTTCCATCTGGAATTATTCGCTGTCTTTGCGCAGAAAATTCTGCAGGAACTTCTAAAGTCCAATAACAACTGATAATAGATTCTAAATCAGAACTTGGTTGAAATGTTTGATAATTCACAACTTAGGGAATCGTTTTTTAAGTGATATACAATTAGCAAATAAACTGTATTCAGTTTAAAATAAATGCTTTATAAATTGATTTTCAATAATTCACTAACCAATTATCAATTTAAAATCTCTACTTTTTCATTAACTATTTGTTTAATTGGAACCACTATCTTTTTATTTTCGTCATTTTTTATAAGAATGGAGATATTATTTACAGCGAGTACAACTCCCTCTATTTCTCCAAATTTTATACGCTTCCCAATGGAAAAAGTCTTTCTTGTATAAAAAACAAAAAGTAAACGAGAAACAATGTCTCTAGAACCTAAACCAAGTGCTATTGCTAAAGCTGCCATAAATGTTCCTATTATTAAAAATAGGTTATTAGTGATTATTTCGGTATCTACCCCTGCTTGGTTAAGAGACATGATGGCTACTATAATAAACACTAAGTAAAAAACTAAAATACTTATGGCTTTAGAGCCATTCATATCAAAAGCTTTTAAGGCAGATTGAACTGCTTTTCGTAATAAAACTGCACCATAGGTACCTACAAGAAATATAATAACTGCAGTAAAAATTCTAGGTAAGTACTGTACTAGTTTACCAACTTCGTTGGAAACTATAGATAGCCCTAAAATATCGGCCCCAACAATAATTAGTATTAATATTAAAAACCATTTTAAAAAGGCAAGAATAATTTTTGTTGGTTTAATTTTTACAGAATCTCCAAATATTGGATTTTTATCATTTACATTCTCTAATAACGAATCTATTTTAGTTAGTTTCAATGATTTTTTTGCTATAAAAAGTATCAATTTTAATAGTAGCCAACTTAAAATTATGAATACAATTCCTCCTACAACTTTAGGCAAGACCTCTAAAAAATCATTATAATAATTGTGTAAAATCTTGAAATCAAAATTCATTTGTAATTGTCTAATCATTATCATCTCCTAGGTTTAAAATATTAGTTATTGTTTCTGGATATTTAATAACAAACAAATCCGCAACATCGAGCGACAGCTTAATTAAATCAATATCCTTCATTACCTTTTTCCTTACGGCTTCTGGTAATTTTTCATTGTTTATTATTGTTTTGAACGGATTATCCATAATTACAACGTGTTGTAGATTTCAATTAAACGTCCTTTTGCTCTATTCAATCGCATTTTTACTGCACTGCTTCCCAAATCTAGAACTTCTTGAATTTCTTTTATTGAAAAATCATCTTGATATCTCATTAATAATATCATCTTGTCATTAGCTTCAATCTTTTTTAGCGCTTTTTCTAATTTCTTAGATTTTAACTGATAAATATTTTCATCTAAAATTTCCTGATACTCATGCGACTCACCAGGTAATTCTTCTGTCTGCACAAACTTATCTTGTCTTTTATTTAAGCTCCTTTGGACATAATTCACACAAAAATTATAAGTAAAGGAATACAACCATGTAGAAAATTTTGACTTTCCTTTGTAGGTTTTTAGCTTTAAGAATAAGTTTATGAAAATATCATGAGTTAAGTCTTGAGCCTCTTCTGCTTCATGCGTAAAACTGAGGCATTTGTTATATATTATTTCAGAATATCGGTCGTAAAGAATCGCAAATAAATGCGTGTTATTAGTTGCAACAATTTCTGCTACAAGCTGTTCATCATCTATCTCACTATCTCCCTGCGTGTTTACCAAAATAACAAAAAATTAGGTTAAGGCTAGTCCCAATCATTTAGACACAAGAAGTAAGAAATGGTCACATTAAATTTAAAAAATTATTAAAAAAAATTAAAAATTACTTCTTTCCTAAAGGTAAATATTTCTACCAAACGTTTACGAATTATTTTTCCTCCAATAAAACGTCCTAGTAAACCAAATGGTATTTTATAGGTAACTATGTCTTCAACCAAGGTTTTATTTGCATCAATCTTTTTAAAATGATGTTCATGATGGAGCATTTTATAGGGCCCTAAACGTTGTTCATCAACAAATAAACTTTGATTTTCGAACTGTGTAATTTCAGTTACCCAATTAGTTCTATATAAAGGTAACACTTTAATACTGTATGTTATAATCTGACCCTTATAGGTTTGATTACTTTTTGGAGAGGTTATTTTAAAGTCTAAATCCTTTGGGGTTAAACTATTTAAGTTCTGCGGATTTATAAAAAACTCCCATACATCTTTTATAGAAGCGTTAACTTCTTGAGAGACTCTTAACTGATAAATCCCTGAATGAGATGTTATTTTAATGCCCAAAACGTTTTTTTTTAAAATGTTCAAATAACAAAATGCTTCCATAGAGCATTGAAAAACAATAGAAAAAATCTTCTAGTGGAATGGTTCCTACACGAATTCCTAAATTCTCATCATCATTATAAAAAACAATAGGCTCTGCTGTAAAAGCCCCTGTAAGCCATGAATTGACAATAAAAAAGGGGATTAAAATAATAAGGAATGAAAGTATATATCTCTGAAAAATGGCAAAACCATACTTTAATTGTATAAGCATTAAGATACTGAAAAGTCCAAAACTACAGAGGGTATATATTTTATCGAAATTTAAAACTGCCACTACCGCACTCAAAATAAATAATGAAAGACTTAAATAAAAACTAGATTGTGGAGTTAGTTTAGGCTTCGGGAAAAAGTATTTTAAAGAATAATGAATAAAGTTGCTAGCATAAGGAATTAGCAGAAAAAATAACCATTCTTCTAGTGGAAGATAAAAAATATTTATCCCGACTAAATAACGATTGTTAAACCCCCAAACTCCTTCTACAGTAAAGTAAACATCCCAAGTAATAAAAAACAATCCTACTAATAAAATAGCTAAGAAATAGGGTTTCCAATATTGAATAAAATGAAGATGCTTACGTTCAAAGCTATACGCAAACGGAATAAGAAAACTAAAAACATCTAATACTAAATACAGAAATTTCTCCACTACATTTTAAAGTATTTTTTTGGAACAAAAAGCATCCCAAAACATTCTCCGTCTTCTTTCCCTAAATGTTTATGATGAATCTTATGAGCCTTTCTAAGCCCCTTTAAATAGGTGTTATTAGTACGCTTAAACCACTTAAATCTTTGATGAATTAAAACATCATGCACTAAAAAATAAGCTATTCCATAGAATAAAATTCCTAAACCAATAAAGAACAAATAATTTACTCCGTCTATGGTTCCAAAATAGAACAATAAAATACTAGGAATGGCAAAAATGATAAAAAAGAAATCATTTTTTTCAAAAACATGTGGATATCCGGGTTGGTGATGATCGTCATGAAAATACCACATAAAACCATGCATAATATATTTATGTGTAAACCAAGTAACCGCTTCCATTAAACAGAAAACAAAAACAGTAAGTACTATATAAAAAACATAAATCATATTTGAATTTTTAGACTTTTCTGAACATATATTCTTGAAAACAACATTAATTTTTCAAGATTATTTACTCGAATACGCTTTTTAAATAGTAGCGCAGAATCGGTCTTTTTAATTTTATCAAACAAACTAGTGTAATAAAGATACGCAAGGTAAACTGCAAATCGGGAGGAAAGGGGTAATTTTTTTATTCCTATTATTGCCTCTTGAAAATCCTCCTTAATCTCTTCTTCAATCCTTATTTTATCTTCTAATGTAAAACTTTGGAAGTCTACATTTGGAAAGTAAGTACGATTAAGCTGATGAAAATCTGCACTGATATCTCTTAAAAAATTCACCTTTTGTAAAGCAGCTCCAAAACGCTGTGCATGAGGCTTGAGCGCTTCAAAATCTTTACAATCTCCTTTGAGAAAAACATTTAAACACATTAAACCTACTACTTCTGCAGAACCATATATATATTTCTGGTAGGCTTCTGAATTTAAATCTTTCATCACTCCTAAATCCATATACATCGAATCTAAAAATGAATCTACCAAATGCTGAGGGATAGAAAACGCTTTTTGAGTTCTACAGAATGCTTGTAAAACTGGATTTAATGAAATCCCCTGAGAAAGTGCCAAATGATAATCTGCTACAAACCGATCTAATAATTTTTTCCGATCGTGCTCATAAAAAGTATCTACAATTTCGTCTGCAAAACGAACAAACCCATAGATATTATAAATATTCTCTCTTATTTCTGGGGTTAAAAATAAAATAGAACGGGAAAAAGACGAGCTGTACTTTTTGGTAACCATTTTACTCGTTTCCGAACATACTTTATGATAGAGATTGTAGTTGGTTGTCATAGGTTTTTCTTTTTTATATAGTTACTCACAATTTTACCAGAAATTAATGCTGGTGGAACTCCTGGCCCTGGAACTGTAAGTTGCCCGGTATATAACAAATTCTTAATTTTTTTATTTTTAATACTTGGTCTTAATACCGAGGTTTGTAAAAGTGTATTTGCCAAACCATATGCGTTCCCTCTACAAGAATGGTATCTCGACTTAAAGTCTGTTACTCCAAAAGATTTTTTATATACAATTCTATCCTTCAAATTTTCTCCAGTGCAGGCTTCCAATCGTTTTAAAATAAGATCTAAATAGTTATCATGCATTGTAACATCGTCTTCTATATCTACAGAAACAGGGATTAAAAAAAAAGCTGTAGACATTCCTTCTGGTGCTAATGAAGCATCTGTTTTTGAGGGGAAATTCGCATAAAATAATGGATCCTTAGGGAGACATTTTTCATCATAAATTTCTTTGGCATGGGCTTTAAAGTCGGTATCAAAAAACAAATTATGGTGCGCTAATTTTTCTGTATCTCCTTTAAATCCTATATAATACAAAAATGCAGAAGGAGCAAATGTCTTTTTCTGCCAATAACTCGCTTTATAATTACGTAATTTTGGGGTTAATAGTTTTTCTGTATGCGCATAATCTGCACCAGAAACTACCAAATTACAATGAAATAAATTTGTTTTTGTCTCTACCCATGAAACTTCTTTTCCTTCCAATTCTATCGACATAACCTCTTGGTTGGTAAGATATTTTACCCCTAAAGACTTCCCTAAAGAAACCATTGCTTTTACAATTTCATTCATTCCCCCTTCTGGATACCAAGTTCCTTTACCAAAATCGGCATAATTCATAAAATTGTAAAATGCAGGTGTTTTTTCTGGTTTTGCTCCCAAAAAAAGTACTGGAAACTCTAATATACTTTGGAGCTTTTCATTATTGGTAATCTTTTTTACTTCCGAAGTTATATTGGTAATAAATAAATTAAGTCTAGAAATAGTCTCGGCAGTGACTAATTCTGAAATTGAAATTCCAGGCTTGTAAACTAATTCTTGCATCGCGATAGAATAATTTGTTTTTGCCTCATCAATAAATTTTTTTAGCTTACTACCACTTTCTGGGTCTATAGATTCAAATGTTTCAATAATTTTATCTAAACTATCACCAATTGTTATAACATCGTCCTTGCCAAAAAATACTTTATAAGCAGGCGATAATTTTTTAAGCTGATAATAATCGGAAACTTCCTTTCCGAAGTCGTTAAAAAAGCGCTCAAAAATATCGGGCATCCAATACCATGATGGTCCCATATCAAATTTAAAACCTTCTTCCTCCAAAACAGACGCACGTCCTCCGAGCTGTTCATTTTTCTCCAAAACAACAACATTTCTACCCGCTTGCTGTAAATAACAAGCAGTAGCCAATGATGAAAATCCAGAGCCTATTACAATAACATCATTATCCATATAAGCAAAAAGATGTATTTAATTTGTTGAGATACACCTATTGTTTTGTTTAATTTTTACACTATAAAGTTAAACAAAAAAATCAATAAGCTATAATAACTTTCAAGAAAAAAATTAATTTCCTACAATATACAGAAATCTAAAAATTATGATTCAATAAAACTCAAAGAAAATAAGACATAACCTACTGAAATTCAGTATCATTATTTGCTACATCTGAAAGAATTGACTACATTTAAATAACTATTTAATCTTACAAACACCCCATAGTAGTTTCACCCCAACCTCTATAAATTCTTTTTTATATTAGGATGAAATTAAAATGGTATACATTAATCTTTGTAGGTGTGCTATGCATTGCTAAAATCAATGCGCAACGACTAACTATTGATAATAACCAACCACTTCCAGAGTTAATTGAGGGGGAGTTTTGTAGAGGGTTGTGTAGAAATTTTAAATGTGAGTTCTCCCATTAATGGTATGGCTACTGGTATTGAAAGCTATGGATATTTTAGTAATAATGCTCCCTCCTTTCCTTTTTCTGAAGGAATTGTAATTACCACTGGAGCTATTAACCAAATTAGTGGATCGGTTAATGGTGAGTTATTAAGTGCTGGAGATGAAAATTGGAGCGGAGATCCAGATTTAGAGGTTATTACTGGGGTTACAGAAACCTTTAATGCTACTACAATTGAATTTGAATTTATTGCAGGAACAAATACTATTAGCTTTAATTACTTACTAGCTTCTGAAGAATATTCCAATCATTTTCCATGCGAATATTCTGATAGTTTTGCTTTTTTAATTCAACCCGCCGATGGATCCAAACCCTATCAAAATATAGCTTTAATTCCTAATACAACTATTCCAATTGCTACAAACACTATCCACCAAGAGATTGTAGGATTTTGTGATGCTGAAAATGAAGAGTTTTTTGATGGATATAATATAGGAAACACAAACTTTAATGGACGTACTGTTCCACTTACTGCAACTGCAAATATAGAACCCAATAAACCCTATAGAATTAAACTTATTGTAGCAGACCAAAGAGATACTCTCTCCGATTCTGCTATTTTTATTGAAGCACATAGTTTTACTACGGAAATAGATTTAGGTCCTGATATTAGCACCTGTGCCAGCGCCGTTAAATTAGATGCGAGCATTCAAAATCCGCAAGCTACTTATGAATGGTTTTTAAATAACGTAAAACTTCCGCAAACCACTTCTTCTATTATTGCAAACGAACCCGGTGGAAATTTTAAAGTTATTGCATCTATTCCTCTTGGCTCAAATATGTGTACTATTGAAGATGAGATTAATATTAGTTTAAGCACAGAGCAAGCTTCTACTACCCTCAGCGATTTTATAAAATGTGATGCTGAAAATGATGCTTCTGAAACTTTTAATCTTTCAGAAAAAGATGAAGAGGTCTTAAATTCTCTAGGAAATACAGGTAATTACACCATTACTTACCACCTAACCGAAGTAGATGCTAATTCCAGTAGGAATCCGCAAACAACTGTTATAAATAGTAGTAATCCGCAAACAATTCATGTAAGAATAGAAGAAAACGAGAGTGGTTGTCTTGCTTTTAATCATTTTAATCTTATTGTGAATCCGCTTCCTATTGTAAATAATGATATTACACTAGAGAAATGCGACACCAATGTGGTGGGCTCTGAAAGTTTTGATCTTTCTGAAATTACTCCTCTACTTATTGATGATGAAAACAAGTACGTAGTTACCTACCACGAAACTAAAACAGCGGCAGATAGTGGTATAAATTCTGTAAGTGAAAATTATATAAGCTACCAAGAAACTAAAACACTATTTGTACGTATTAGAGACCCTATTACCCGATGTTTTGCTACAACAACGGTTACACTAAAAATTAAAAAAGGGGTTCTTCTTTCAACAACAGTGAACTCCATTGATGCATGCGACAATGATTTGGACGGATTTGCAAACTTTGATCTTATAAGTGCTGCTCAGCCTATTATTGAAAATCTAACAAACGTTTCTATTAGTTATCATCTTACCAATCAAGATGCTTTAGATGGGGTAAATCCAATTGATAACCCATCTAATTTTACAAATACTACTTCTTTTGAACAAATTATTTATATAAGAATTATCAATACAAATTCTGGATGTATTACTTTGGGGTACATAAGACTTTTTACGAATAGACTGTTGAGTGACACTAATTTAAATCCGTTTTATGTTTGTGACGATGAGCTTAATGACGGAGTTGAGATTTTTGATCTTTTAGAAATTGAAACTACCATTGCCAGTATTGTTCCTAATGTAAATGTTACTTTTTATTTAACGGAAACCGACAGAGATAATCAACTTAACCCTATTGATAAAAACCTCCCTTTTACAAATACCCAAAATCCGCAATCATTATATATTACTATTAGCGATTCTAATTGTTCTGAAGATGATGCGATAGAAATTGGAGTAACACCTCCCATTCAAATAAACCCCATAGGAAATCAACAAATATGTGATGATAGCCAAGATGGATTTACCACAATAAACCTAACGCAATATAGTAACCATTATAAACAGGGAAATCCGAGACTTTCTGTATTCTATTTTTTATCTGAGGAGGATGCTGAAAGCAATACTAATCTTATTCCAAATTCTCTTTTATTTGAAAACACATCAAATCCACAAAAAATAGTGGTTAGGGTAACAAATACTGTAACTCAATGCTTTGGATTAGATAACTTTGAAATTGAAGTCCTCCCCATTCCTATTGCTAACCAACCTACAGATATTTTTGTTTGCGATAATGATGATGACGGAATTGCCACAATTGATCTATCTGAAAAGAGAACAGAAATAGTTGGGAGTTCTTCTACAAGTACAGTTCGGTTTTTTCCTTCAGAAGAAGATGCAAATAATAGTAGTAATGAAATTATAAATCTAAATAATTTTAGTAGTGATTCTACCAAAATTTTTGCGCTTATAGAAAATCCTGTTAATACATGTAACTCTATAGTTTCCTTTGACATTATTATTTCTTCCAAACCTCAAAAAAAACCTATCTCAGATTATGAATATTGCGACACTAATAACGATGATGTTGGGGTATTTATATTTAACTCCAAAGACGATGAGATTCTAAATGGACAGACTCAAAAACAAATTACCTATTACACCTCATTACAAAATGCAGAAAATAGAACTTCGGCAGCTAATAAAAACCTAACATTTACAAATACTGAAAATCCGCAAACAATATATGCTCGAATAGAAAATACTGCGGATCAGAATTGTTATGAAACTGTTTCTTTCGATTTGGTTGTGGTGGATGGGCCAGAATACAACCTTCCTACCGACCTATATACTTGTGATGATATAAGTAATAATGGACAAGAGATCTTTGACTTACAACCTGTAGAAAACGAAATCCGAAATGGATTTCCAGATATAGCAGGTGTTAGTTTTTATTATTCTGAAATAAATGCTATCAACAACACCAATTCCCTCCCTTATTCTTATGAAAATATCGAAAATCCACAAACTATTTTTACTAGAATCGAGTCCAATAATGGGTGTTTTCAAGTGGTAGAATTTGAATTAAATGTTGTAATTGTAGGTTTGGTTAACGATCCTGCTCCTATTATTGCCTGTGATGATGATTATGATGAAATAACTACTTTCGATTTGACAGATGAAAACATTGATATCCTTGGAATACGGCAAGACGATGTGGTTCTTGATTTTTTTAATACGGAAGTAAATGCAGAAGCTAATACCAATCCTATTTCAAATCCTGAAACTTTTGTAAATACCACCAATCCCCAATTAGTATATGTAAGAGCTACCAATACTGTTTCTAATTGCTATTTAATTGTTCCGTTAGATTTACATGTTGAGGGACCACCTCTTTTAAAAACCTTCAATACCTTAAGCCTATGCGCTGATGATATGAATACTGTTTTACTCTCTGATTTAGACATTCAAATTGCACAAAACCCTTCCAAAGTATCCATTTCATATTTTCCTAACCTAACGGAAGCTGAAAACAATACTAATGAGCTAAATACTATTTATGAGCCAATAAATTCTATAAATACTTTATATGCTCGAGTTACTAATACTACCTCTGGGTGCTTTATTATTACAGACATTTACATTGAAGTATCCGACTTACCAAAATATAACATCCCTCCTACACTCCGTAAATGCTCAGAAAGTTTAACTGCAAATTTTGACCTGAGTATACAGTCGGATTTTATTCAAGTTTCCTCAATTCCAGAAGCACAACAAATAGGTTATTTTACAAACCATGAGGATGCTGTGTCAAATACAAACTCCTTAGCTTCTGAAGAAATTTTAAATTTTGAAGCAATAAATGGAGATGTGATTTTTGTGAGATTAGAAAGCCAAAAAACAGGTTGCTTTATAACTACCTCATTTGAGATAAACATCAACCCATTTCCTACTATTCCTATTCAAGATGTTACCGTAAAATGTGCTGCCAACTCCCAAACAACAATAAGTGCAGCCACTGGCTCTACCGGAGAAACTTATTTATGGTCTACTGGAGCTACTACTCCAGAAATTGTACTAAATAATGATGGAGATTATTGGGTTACTGTAACCTCCTCTTTGGGGTGTAGTAACACCAAAAACTTCAAAATATCAACCTCCCGAACAGCAAGTGTTTTAACTATTGAAGAAATTATTTTTACTGATGAAAATAGTATTGTTGTAAATGCAAGTGGAAGTGATAACTATATATTTTCTTTAGATGATAGCGCACCGCAAAACAGTAATGTATTTAAGGATATTCCCATAGGTTATCATACTATAACTGTAGCAGATTTATATGATTGTATAGGAATTGCACAACAACAAATTTTAGTTTTAGGATTTCCTAAATTCTTTACCCCAAATGGAGATGGAACCCATGAAACTGGATCATTCCCAAAAGTTGTGTTTATGCAAAAATTGTGGTTAATCTGAAAAGGAAGAATTCTACATTTTTGACACCTCTAAACTGGGCTCTAAAAGCTTTTATTTTAGCATTAAAAGATTCTGCTGAAGCATTAGTACTT
>NZ_JBSXNL010000029.1:0-48769 GCF_056857615.1 Galbibacter sp. L-19 | reverse complement strand
CGCTAAATTTACCACTTTCAAAATCTGCAACAATAGATTTTTTATACGCTTCAGAAAACTTACGGGATTTCTTAATTAATTTTATAGTTGCTTTCATATAAATTGACTTTAAGTGGTCAACCTATATCAGGGAAGTACAACTTCTGACTCCTGACTCCTGACTTCAGTCTTCTTCAATCTTTCAATCCTTCAATCTTTCAATTTTTAAATGTGTAATAAATAAAATCTCCGACTTCTGTCTTCGGACTTCAGTCTTCCAACTCCTTCAATTTACCTCCACTTATCCAAATA
Source organism: Galbibacter sp. L-19 (assembly GCF_056857615.1). Taxonomy (NCBI): domain Bacteria; kingdom Pseudomonadati; phylum Bacteroidota; class Flavobacteriia; order Flavobacteriales; family Flavobacteriaceae; genus Galbibacter; species Galbibacter sp. L-19. The sequence continues at coordinate 48,478 of NZ_JBSXNL010000029.1, read as the reverse complement.
GTTAATTCAATGTAAACAAAAACAACACTATTTAAAAAAAAGGTTAAATGGTGTTGTTTTCTATTTTTTCCACTACGTGTGTTATGTTATTTCTGGTATTTACTATTGAAAGCCGATAACAAAAGCATGAAGGAATCAACATTTAAATACCTTTTAAAGAAATATGAAAAGGGAGAAACTACTTCAGAAGAAAAAGAACTTCTCGAAAAATTTGAGAATCATTTTCTTAAAAAGAATGAAGCTACTGTTTTTCAATCAGCATCTCATAAAAATAAAGTACAGAACGATATTTACCGAGTTGTAAAACGTTCAACAGCTAAGAGTCCTACTAATTGGTACAAAATAGCAGCCAGTATTATTGTATTGCTTGGAGTGGGAATTTCTGTATGGTTTGTTTTTAATCCTAAGGAAACTATTTCTTACACATTGATAGCGACAAATGAGAATGAAATTAAAAATATTGTTTTACAAGATAGTAGTGTAGTTACTTTAAATGAGAATAGTTTTTTAAAATTCCCAAATCATTTTACCTCTACTAGTCGGCATGTTATTCTAAAAGGGGAAGCCTATTTTAAAATTTCGAAAGATAAAAAACGTCCTTTTAAAGTAATAGCAAATAACATTACCACCAAAGTTTTAGGAACCCAGTTCAATATAAAAATGGATAGCACTAATATTTCGGTGGCTTTGGTAGAAGGATCTGTTGATGTAAAAGGCTTACAAACTTCAAAAATCTTAAAACCGAAGGAAAAAATAAACTTCAATTTAAAAAATAAAGAAATAGAAACTGTCAGATTTAATCCTGATGAGGAACTGTTATGGATGACAAATAAACTGACGTTTAATAACACTTCTTTAGTAGAGATAATTCAGCTTTTGGAGAAAAAATTTGAGGTTTCTATTGATTTAGATTCTCCAACTTTAAATGAGGTGAAAGTTAGCGGAACCTTTACCAATCAGAGTCTTACATCTATTTTAGTAACTATAACAAAGGCAACAGATTTAAGTTTTAAACGAACAACTAAAAACCAAATACTAATCTATAACCCTCAGAAATCAATATGAAAACATAAGAAATAAAAAAAAGGAAGTGCGCCAACACTCCCTTCAACAGTAGAATCATGTCAAATTTAAAATGTATCAGTCAAACACAAATCAAATTATTGTAATTGATTAAACCGCAATAAAAATATGAAAAAAAACGCAAGTAAATGTCATAAATTAATTATGCGTATTTCCACCTTTTACATCATAATAGTCTTAGGATTGCATAGTTTATTTGCTACCGAAATAAACGGACAGGCATTAAAGAGTTCTAATATTCTTTTAGAAAAGAACAGCTATAAACTTGAAGAGTTATTTGAAATTATAGAAGCAGAAACAGCCTATAATTTTGTAATTTCTGAAGATTACCTTAATACGGATACTACTATTTTAACCGCTTCTGGAAAGGTTAATTTATTGTATTTATTAGAATCTATTTCAAAAGAAAAACAGTTACGTTTTTACAGAGTAAACGAATTAATAAGTGTTTCAAAAATAAAGAGCTTTCCAATTAGAGAAAGAGTACAAGTTGTGGAACAAGTAACTGTAACAGGATTGGTGGTAGACCAAGAAGGCGTACCATTACCTGGAGCAAGTGTTCAAGTAAATAATAAAGCCATTGGGGTTGTAACCGATTTTAATGGGAATTTTAGCATAACAGCTAAAAAAGGAGACGAAGTAAAAATTACTTATGTAGGATTTTTGCCAACTACCTTTATCATAGGAGATAAAACTTTTTACGAAATTAAATTAGAGCAAGATGTATCAGAACTGGACGAGGTTGTTGTTACTGCTTTAGGGATAAAAAGAGAAGAGAAAATGTTAGGATTTTCTCAAGAGACTGTTGAGTCCGAAAAGTTAGATCAAGCTATGCCAACAAACTGGTCTTCTGGGTTAAAAGGTAAGGTTGCTGGATTGAATATAGTATCTGCTGGTTCGGGACCTATAAATTCTCAACAAATAACTTTAAGAGGAAATAGTTCTTTTGATTTAAATGGAAACTATGCTTTAGTAGTAGTAGATGGAGTTCCTGTAAATACAGAAATGACAACCTCTGGGTCGAGCACAGCCTATACTGGAGATGATTCTCCGATAGATTATGGAAATGCCATATCCGATTTAAATTTAGAAGATATAGAAAGTGTTTCGGTATTAAAAGGACCAGGAGCAGCTGCATTATATGGAAGTAGAGCTGCGAATGGAGTTTTGATGATTACCACAAAATCTGGAAAAGGAACAAAAGGATTAGGAGTCACTTTTGATTCGAGTACCTCTTTTGATGTTATTCAACGTTGGCCAGATTATCAATATAAATATGGACAGGGGTCAGGAAAATATTTTGATGATGAAGGAAACCCTTATTATTCTTATGGAATGTCTGAAGATGGCGGGAATACAGGAGCTACAAGTAGTGCTTGGGGACCAGAATTTAACGGACAATATTACTACCAATACGATCCAACTTTAGAAGGGCAATCTGCAGAGCGTCAACTTTGGAAACCTTATAAAGACAATCGGAAGGATTTTTGGAGAACAGGAGTAACTACCATCAATAACTTATCCATTCAAGGAGGAGGAGAAAGAGGTTCTATGAGAGCATCTATAGGATACACTAAAAATGAGTGGATTATGCCAAATACTGGATTTGATAGAATTACAGCTTCCATTAATTCAAAATATAAAATATCTGATTATGTAGATTTAGGAGCGGTTATTAATTATACCAACAGATCTAGTGATAACTTACCGAGTACTGGATATAATAATGGTTCTATTGCGTACTTTATGATTTTTCAGAACCCAAATGTGAATTTAGATTGGTACCGACCAATTTGGCAAGAAGGGCAAGAGGATATTCAACAAATACAGCCATTTAGTTCTTATATAGATAATCCATACTTAATTGCGTATGAATCTCTAAATACATTGGAGAGTAATCAAATTGTAGGAAATATTAATGCCAACATCCACTTAGGTAAAAACTTAGATTTATTAGTAAGAACTTCTTTAAATACCTATAATCAAGATAGAGAGTTAAAGCGCCCATATAGTATAAATAGATATGGAGAAGGGTATTATGGAAATCAAGATGTGTTTAAACAAGAAATAAATAACGATTTCTTATTGTCTTATGATAAAGATTTTTCTAAAAACTTTGGATTTAAAATGTCGGTTGGTGGGAATAATCGTATTGAAAAGCGTAGGTATACTTCTACCTCGGTTACTGGATTAGTAGTTCCTGGAGTTTATAAATTGGCAAATGGAAAAAGCACGCCTTCTATCTCCACTTCCGATTATGATAAAAAAGTAAATAGTTTATATGGGTTAGCAACATTTTCATTTAAAGATCAAATTTTTGTGGATGTTACGGGTCGTAACGACTGGTCTAGTACATTACCAAAAGATAACTGGTCATTTTTCTATCCTTCAGTAAATACAAGTTTTATTTTATCAGATATTTTTAATCTAAAGGGTAATACACTTGATTATTTAAAATACAGATTTTCTTATGCTCAAGTAGGAAACGATACAGACCCATATCAAACCAGTAAATATTATAATAATAGTGATTTTTCGAGTTCAGCTACAGTTCCTGCTACACTTTATAATCCTAATTTAAAACCAGAACTCTCTACAAGTTTTGAAACAGGAATAGAAGCAAAACTGTTTAAAAATAGAATCAGTATAGATGCTACTATATATCAAATTGAAACTGAAAATCAAGTAATTCGGTTAGATCTTGATTATAACACAGGATATAGCTCAACTTATGTTAACTCTGGAAGTGTAAGAAATAGAGGAATTGAATTAACTCTTGGAGGAAAAATTATTCAGAATAAAAAGTTTGAATGGAATACCAATCTTACTTGGTCTAAAAATCAAGGAAGAGTTTCTGATTTACCAGATGAAGTAGATAATGAATTTTTAATTGACTCTGGAGGACAAGCAAACATGATTGCTAAGGTGGGAGAATCGCCAACAGCAATATATGGATATGGTTTTGTACGCTCTCCTGATGGACAAATAGTTTATGATGAAGGTGGATTACCAGCATACCCTGCTTCTGGAGACTTTGAGTACATAGGAGATGCTATGCCAGATTGGAGAGCAGGTTGGTATAACCAGTTTAAATTGGGGAATTTCACTGCTGGAATTACTATTGATGGGCAGTATGGAGGAATTATCTACTCACAAACGCATCATAAATTAGTACAGCAAGGAAAACTTACTTCTACTTATTATGGAAGAGAAACAGGATTTATAACTGGAGAAGGAGTGGTAGATAATGGAGATGGAACTTACTCGCCTAATACTACAGAAGTTGTTACACCAGATTGGTACAATCGTTACTATAGACGTGCTAATGTAGAATCAAACTCTTTTGACGCTTCCTATATAAAACTTAGAGAAGTAAGTATTCAATACTCATTACCAAACAAATGGTTGAATAATTCTGGAATACAAGGAGTAGACATTTCTTTGTTTGGAAGTAATTTATTAACAATTTCTGATTTTCCAATTTATGATCCTGAAACGGCAGCTTTAAATGGAAACCGAATTATGCCAGGTGTAGAAATGGGACAAATGCCATCACCAGCAAACTATGGAGTTAATTTAAAAGTAAAATTATAGTTGTAATAGAATCCTCATTATTAATTATGGGGATTCTATCCAACCATTAAAAAATAAATCTTAAGAAATGAAAAATAGAATTATAATACTATTAAGCTTCTTATTATTAACTGTCATTTCATGTACAGGAGATTTTGAAGAACTAAACGACGACCCAAATAGAATTTCAGAAATTAGTCCGGGAACCTTATTAAATCCAATTATTTATGGGGTAGCTTCTCATAATGCGGGGCGTAGTGATGCTATTACCTTTAATTTAATGCAAGTTTCGCTCCCGTTTCCTAGTATTTCGGGAGGTTTACACCGCTATGATGTTAGTTTAGGAATAGGGAATTCTTCATGGAACAATTATTACAAATGGGCACAAAATATTAAGGAAATGCGCAATGCAGCAGCGGAAAGAGAAGACGAGAATTATAAAGCCATTGCTTTAACTTTAAATGCTCTTGTGTATGCAAATTTAACCGACTTATTTGGACCTGTACCAATGGAAGAAGCTTCTAGTGCCGAAGAAGGAGTTTTGTATCCAAAATTTAACGACCAAGAGACTATTTATAATACACTTCTAGCCGATCTAGAAGCTGCAAATGAGCTTTACAATTTATCGGAAGCTATGGTGTATGAAACCGATATTTTATTTGGTAATGATGTTGAAAAGTGGCAAAAATTTACCAATTCATTACATCTAAGATTGCTATTAAGACTGTCAAACAGAACTGAACTAAAAGTTTACGAAAAATTAGCTAGCATTATAAACAATCCTGCTAAATATCCTGTTTTTGAAAATACAGAAGAATCTGCTATTCTGAAAGTAACAGGAGAAACACCGAATGTTTCGCCATGGGGAAGACCACAAGACTTTAGATTAAGTACTAAAGTTGCTTCCTTTTTTATTGATAATTTAAATGAATGGGAAGATCCTAGAAGAGCTGTAATAACAACAGAGGCTGATATTGATGGAGAGCATATAGGATATAAAGGGATTCCAAGTGCTTATGAAGGTTCAGACTCTCAATTTGAATATAATGCCTCTACATTCAATATAGAGCAGGTTACTAACCCTATGAATATATTTTTATTAACCTATGCTGAAGTTGAGTTTATAAAAGCAGAGGTAGCTCAGAAAGGATATATTTCTAATGCAGAAACGCACTATAAAAATGGTGTATCGGCTGCTATGGAGCAATTAGGAATAGAAATTACAGAAGCATATTTTGAAAATCCATCTGTTGTATATAATGGGACGCTAGCGCAAATAATGCTACAAAAATATTATGCGCTTTACTTTACAGATTATCAACAATGGTTTGAATATAGAAGAACAGGATTTCCAGAATTGCCAACAACAACCGCTATGGAGAATAATGCGGTAATGCCTTCTAGGTTATACTATCCAAGTGATTTAGCGATCGGAAATCCAGCTGGATTTGATCAAGGAGTTGAAATGTTAGGAGGAGTTGATGATATTAATGTAAAAGTATGGTGGGATAAATAATAAACGTAAATAGATATGAAAAAAATAATTTTAACTACAGGAGTAATTCTCTTTGCATCTTTTACATACGGGCAATCTACCGTAAAGGGATACGTGTTTAACGACACCAACAAAAATGGAAAAAAAGACAGAAAGGAAAACGGAATAGAAGGAGTTTCTGTAACCAATGGAGTGGAAGTGGTACAAACCGATAAAAAAGGGGCATATAAACTTCCGGTTAGTAACGACGCCATTATTTCTGTTATAAAACCATCTTATTATGCTATTAATGTAAATGAAGATAACTTATCTCAATTTTTCTATATCCATAAGCCAGAAGGTTCTCCAGAGGCTAAGTTCAAAGGAGTTTCTCCTACAGGAAGATTACCAAAAGAGATTAATTTTCCGTTAATTTCTTCAGAAGAAAAAAACGATTTTACTGCACTTATTTTTGGAGATCCACAACCGTATACACTAGAGGAAGTAAATTATTTTGCTCGTGGAATTGTTGAAGATGTTACCAAAACGGAGGATGTGTCATTTGGTTTGAGTATGGGGGATTTGGTAGGAAACGATTTGAGTTTGTTTAATCCGTATATAAAAGCAGTTAAAGAATTGGGACTTCCTTGGTATAATTTATTAGGGAATCACGATTTAAACTTTGATGCTAATAAAGACCAATTAGCAGATGAAACTTATGAGGCACATTTTGGACCAGCAAATTATGCATTTAATGAAGGAAAAGTGCATTTTATTGTTTTAGATGATGTTTTATACCCAGACCCACGCGATGAGAAAGGGTATTGGGGTGGTTTTAGAAAAGACCAATTAGATTTTGTGAAAAACGATTTAAAATATGTACCTAAAGACCATTTAATAGTTTTGGCTTTTCATATTCCTATTAGTGAACCTGAGGGAGATTCTTATAGAGATGAAGACCGTCAGCAATTATTCGATTTACTAAAAGATTATCCAAATACTCTTTCTTTATCGGCGCATACCCATATTCAACGTCAAGACTTTTTTGATAGAGAATCTGGATGGCATCAAGAAAAACCACATCATCATTATAATGTAGGAACTACTTCAGGCGATTGGTATTCTGGGAAATTAGATGAAAATGGAATCCCAATTTCTGTAATGCGAGACGGAACTCCAAAAGGATATGCTTTTATTAATTTTAAAGGAAATCAATATGAAGTAAAATATAAAGTAGCAGGAAAACCAGCAGACTATCAAATGAACATTTTTGTTCCTAAAGTTGTTGCTGAAGGAAGAAATACCAAAGCTGGGATTTATGTAAACTTTTTTACAGGAAGTGAAAATGATGAGGTTTTATACCGAATAGATGAAGGAGATTGGAAACCAATGGAATATGTTGAAGAGCAAGATCCTTCGTATGAGGTTTTAGTGTATGAATGGGATTTAACCGATAAATTAATGCCAGGAAGAAGGTCGTCTAATCCAATAGATTCTAAACATCTATGGAAGGGTAAAATTCCTACAAAATTAAAAACAGGAACTCACAAAATTGAAGTGAAAGCAACCGATATGTATGGAAATACATATACAGGAACAAGTAGTTACAGATTAGATTTGCCAGCTCAATCAGCAGTGAATGCTAATTAATAATTAAAACTCCATCACTAAGGAGTTTCATTTGTGTACTTTTTGGAGGCAATCCAAAAAAGTAGTTGATTTTTTTTCCAATAAACCCTGTAGAATTTCTGCAGGGTTTTTTATGGGAGAAGTGAGGTAGTCTACTGTAATTTTCGAAAGGCCATATATTATCTTTTCCCTTCAAATAATAAATTTAATAACGCTAAAATAGCCTACAGTTTACCTTAAGTTAACTCAAAAAGGAAGTGTTTTTCTTTATTTTGAAAACCATGAATAACACCGCTCCACTTTCTGCTAACCAACTTATGGAACGTATAAAAAACGATGATGAAAAAGCATTTCATTTGTTATTTAATCGTTATTGGGAAGTTCTTTTTGTATTGGCAAAGTCTATTTTAAATGATGAAGCTATAGCCAAAGATTTAGTACAAGAAGTTTGGATAAATTTTTGGGAGCGAAGAAAAAAAATAGAGAGTACTAATATTGAAGCCTATTTAAAACAAGCCATTAAGTTTAGCGTTTATAAAGAACTTAGAAATTCAGTTTTGAGTAATGAGCATAAAGAATATCTCCAAGAAATAGCAGCAGAAACTGCTACCGACGATCATCTTATTTATAGTCAGACAAACAATATGCTTACCAATACAATTCATGAATTACCAGATCGTTGTCGTGAAATTTTTCAACTGAGTCGCGAAGAAAATTTGAGTAATCAAGAGATAGCAAATCAGCTTAATATCTCCAAGCGTACTGTTGAGACTCATATTTCTCATGCCTTAAAAAGCTTGAGAATGCGACTTACTTCTTTTCTATTTGGGATAATGTTATAAGTTTAACCTCTTCAAGTCAGCATAAATTTAACTAAATACTATTTTTCTCCAAAAAAATAGTAGTGAATTCGTGGCAAGAAGGGAATCCTTTATTTTATAATAAAGAGTCTAGCTACTTAATACTTAATTCCAAATACTATTTTAAAAAAAATGTATTAGTGAATTCGTGGCAAGAAGATAATCTATTATTTTATACTAAAAAGTCTAACTACTTAATACTTAATTCTAAATACTATTTTTAAATACTTTTATAAAAATTATACATACAACAATGTATCTTTGTTAATCAACCTCAAAATATAGAAATGAGGGAAACTACTTATGCCAAAAAAACAAAAATTTATAAAGTCTCGTTTTCTTAGAATTTTACTAAGAATTTTTGTGGGTTTATTATTTTTATTTTTTGTGTTAGTTCTTTTGGTAAGAACCCCTTGGGGGCAGAACTTAATTGTAGGAAAGGCAGTAACGTATTTATCCAATAAAATAAAGACAGAAGTTTCTATAGACAGGCTTTATATAACGTTCTCTGGAAATGTTTCTTTAGACGGACTTTATATTGAAGATGAAAAAGGGGATACATTAATATATTCTAAAAACTTGGAGGTTGCTACTGCTTTATTGCCATTAATTAGAGGCACAGAGGTAGATTTAAAGCATATAGATTGGACTGGTTTACACGCTACTATTAAGCGTGATACTTTGGGAGAATTTAACTTTGATTTTATTGTAAATGCTTTTGCTTCTTCAGACTCTACAACTGTAGACACTACTTCTCAAAGCATTAAGATTACTTTAGGAAATATAGATCTAAAAACTTTAAAAGTAGTTTATGATGATAAATTTTCGGGAATCGATTTAAAAACTACTATTGGGAATCTGTTCTTAGATGTGGATGTTTTTGATCTGGAAACATTGCGTTTTGAAGTGGATAATTTTGAGTTTTCTAATAGTAAAATCAGCTATATACAACACCAAGCTTTTCAGGAAGAAGAAGATATAACATCAACAAGCACATTACCTTATTTGCGTTTTTCAAATATAGCCTTTGAAAATATTCAAGCTGAATATAATTCGGAGGTAGATGCTATGTTGATGAATATTGATTTAGGGAAGTTAGTATTAGAACTTCCAAAAACTGATTTGAGTAATAACGAAATAGAGGTGGATGAATTTAATTTATCAAACACCAAATTCTCATATATAGACTCGAGTATTCCTAAACCTATAGACACACTTTCAATTCAAAAGGAATCCGCTTTTAACTGGCCAGATTGGAAAATAAAAGCGAATAGCATTGTGTTTCAAAATAATGAAATTAATTTCAAGACTCCTTCAAATGCGGTGGTTTCCAGTGGTTTTAATCCAAACGATATCCAGTTAAAACAATTTAATTTTTCTTCGGAAGATATTTTGTATGAACCCGCAAAGGCAGGTTTGAAATTAAATGAATTATCTTTTTTAGAACATAATAAATTTCAGCTTAAAGATTTAAATTTTCAATTAGATCTGGATGATAATTCTTTACAATTAAGCTCCCTACATGCTGTAACAGGAAGGAGCAATTTATCAGGTTCGGCAAAAATAAGGTATGCTTCCATGGATAGCTTTATAAATAGTTTTGAGTCGGCCATAATGGACATTGAGCTCCCAAATTTTAGAGTTAACATTCAAGATGCTTATTATTTTCAGCCAGATTTAGAAGCAAATGCATATTTGGATTCTCTCGCTACAAAAAATCTATATGGAACTCTAAATTTAAGAGGGAGTTTAGACAGTCTTAATCTTCAGAAAAGTAATCTAAATTGGGGAGAAAACACTTCTATATCCTTATCGGGAAGTGCCAAATCGGTAACTAATCCTGACAGTTTAAAGCTCTATATCCCCAATTTTAAAATGAACACTCGTAAAAGCGATATTGTTAATTTTATTAGTGAAGATTCGTTGGGAATTTCAGTGCCAGACTCACTTGAGCTTGTTGGGAGTTTTCAGGGAGGTTTAAATAATATAAAAGCAAATACAATTCTAAAGTCGTCTGATGGAACTGTAACATTAGATGGAACTTTCAACAACCAACAAAAATTAGTATTTAATGCTAATCTTGATGCAGAAGAATTAGACCTAGGGAAAATTCTTAAAAATGATAAAATAGGAACCTTATCTTTTGCTATAAAAACTTCAGGAAAAGGTAATAATTTAAATACGTTAGATGCTGTTTTAGAATCTAAATTTGATTCTTTAACATATAGCGGTTATGATTTTTCGAAGTTGAAATTCAATGGAAATATAAAAAATGGAGAAGGAGATGTAAATATTGCTTTTAAAGATGATAATTTAGATTTAGACCTTAATACGCATATGATTTTGGATACGTTGAATTCAAAATTCAAAATCTTACTAGATTTAAATGGAGCCGATTTATACAATTTGGGAATTACAAATAATGATGTCCGCATTGGACTTAAACTAAATGCAGATTATACTGGAGATTTATCCAACTTTAAACTAGATGGAGGAATAACAGAAGGGGTGGCAGTTTATAAAAATCAATCATATACTATTGGCGATTTTAAATTTGAAACGGCTATTCAAAACGATAGTACCCTTTTTAAGATTAACAGTGATATTTTAGAAGCCGATTTAAAGGCAAATGCTAAGCCACCTATTTTAATTGAAGCTTTGCAAGAGCAATTTTCTGGGTATTGGAAAGATGTAAACGATACTATTGCTGTAGACACTACTACTCTTAAAAGAAATACTAATACTCTTATGAAAATGAATGTATTAGTAAGGCACACTACTGCATTGAGTAAGGTTTACCTTCCAGGGTTAGAAGAGATGGATTCTATAAATGTGGCAATAGATTTTAATGAATCTCAGAAAAAACTGAATGCAAAAATAAGCGCCCCTTACATAAAATATAATACAAGTGTAGTAGATAGTTTATATTTAGATTTTTATGGAACTCAGGAAGATTTAGATTTTAGTTTAGGGTGGAGTGGAATTGAATCTTCTCCTTTTTTAATTGATAAAACCACGCTTAAAGGAACTTTAAAGGCTAAGAAATTATTGCTCGATTTTAATAGCAATACAGCAGGGGAGACTTTAATTCAAGTAAATTCTGAAGTAAACTTTGTTGGAGATACCATTCATTACCATATTAATCCTAATACTTTAGTTGTTAATCGGAAAAATTGGACAATCCCCAACAGTAATGAACTTGTGTATGCTCCAAAATATATAGACGTTCAAGACTTTACCTTAACAAATAATGGACAGAAAATAGGGGTAGTAAAAACAACATCAGAAGACTCAAAACCTATTGTTGGTTTGTCTTTTGATGACTTTAAATTAAACACCATTTTGAGTTTTCTAAACCCTGAAGAGCCTATTGTTAAAGGGGTGGTTAAAGGAGTTTTAAATATTGAAGATCCTTTTAATAATGCTGGGTTACAAGCAGATTTAACAATTGATGAATTTGAAGCCTTAAAAGTGCCATTAGGGAAACTAGCGTTGAATGCTTCTTCAGAAAACTATAAAGATTATGTTTTTGATTTAGGACTTAAAGAAGGGAATATCGATTTAGACCTTACAGGAAATTATATAGCCTCTCAAAATAATTCTAAATTGGATTTAGAATTACTGATTAACGATTTAAAAATGAAAGCTATTGAAGGTTTTGCGCAAGGAGAGATCTCAAATGCTAAAGGAAATATTACAGGGAAAGCCAAGCTTACAGGAACAACTTCTGATCCTATTTACAATGGAAACTTAAATTTTAATGGCGTTGAAATGCTTGTTAATCAGTTAAATTCTATATTTAAAATTGATCAGCAAAATCTTACATTCGATAACAAAGGTTTTCGTCTAGATAATTTTTCTATTAAGGATGAAGATAATAATGACTTTGTTTTAGATGGAAGTATTTTAACAGAAGACTTTATAAATCCAACTTTCGATTTAAGTTTAAAAGCGTCTAATTTTAAGGTATTAAACTCTACTCGAGAAGATAACGATTTGTTTTTCGGAAATGTAAGCTTAAATACAGATATAACTATAAAAGGAAATCTGGAAGTTCCTAAAATTGATGGAAAACTAAAAATTAAAGAAGATTCAAAATTTACAGTAATTGTTCCAGAATCTGAATTGGATTTAAATGAAAGAGAAGGAGTGGTAATTTTTGTCAACAGAAAAAACGAAAATGAGATCCTAACAAGAAAAGAAGCGCATGCATCTCCCACAGAAATTCTAGATAATTTAGATATTAATGCTTTAATTTCGGTAGATAAAAATTCTGTTTTCCGAATTGTAATAAACGAAAGGACAGGAGATAATTTACAAGTTTCTGGTACTGGAGAGTTTAACTTTAAAATGGAACCTAATGGAAGAACAACCCTCTCTGGACAATATGAAGTTAATAATGGACATTATGAGGCGAGTCTTTATAATATTGTAAAACGGAGGTTTGATATTTCTCAAGGAAGTAAAATTACATGGAATGGCGATCCGTTGGATGCTATTTTAGATATTAAAGCTATTTATAATGTTGAAACTTCAGCATCTGCTTTAATGGCTACTCAAATCTCTAACGCTAGTACAACCGATTTAAATACTTACCGACAAAAATACCCGTTCTTAGTATATTTAAATGTGGAAGGAGAGCTGTTAAGTCCAGAGTTATCGTTTAAATTAGACATGCCAGAAGATGAGCAAAGTGCCGCTGGAGGAGATGTTTATAGTTCTGTTCAACAGTTAAATAATCAAGAAGAAGAATTAAATAAACAAGTTTTTTCATTATTAGTAATGAATCGTTTTTTCCCATCATCTGGAAGCGATGGAAGTGCTGGTGGACCAGCTTCTATTGCTAGAGATAATGTAAATGATGTGCTTTCAGATCAATTAAATGCGTTTTCAGATAAAATATTAGGAAATACAGGTGTACAGTTGGATTTTGGTTTAGATAGTTATACCGATTATCAATCGGCTTCCCCGCAAGACCGTACAGAATTAGATATAAATGCAAGCAAAAGTTTGTTTAACGATAGATTGGTGGTACAGGTTGGAAGTGAAGTAGATATTCAAGGAAGTAATCAAAATTCTGATGGGAATGCGCCTGTTATAGGAAATGTAGGATTGGAATATTTAATTACCGAAGATGGAAGATATCGTCTACGAGGTTATCGAAAAAATAAATTTGAAAGTGTTATTGATGGAGAGCTTATAGTTACCGGAATTTCAATTATTTTTAATAAGGAGTTTAATAAGTTTAAAGAACTTTGGGAAAGAAAGGTAAGAGAGGAAGTAGCTAAAGAGAATGCATTGAAAAAGGAAGAAGCAAAAGAAAGTAAAGAAGAAAAGGAAAAAGAGTTAAAAGAAGACTAATTGAAGAGTAAAATAAAAACATATAAAAAAATAGTATTCTTTCTAATAGCACTAGGTTTAACAGCCTGTAGTGTTAAAAAATATATTCCGGAAAATGAAGTGTTATATACTGGAGGAGCTATAGATGTAGAGACAGAAGAAAAAATTAAGGATTTAGGAGAAATTAAAGATGAATTAGATGGTTTGTTACGACCAGTACCTAATTCTAAATTTTTGGGAGTTCGTTGGGGATTACTTACACATTATAAATCTCAAAAAGAGAATCCAGGATTTATCAATAGATTTTTGAATAAAAAAATAGGAGAAGAGCCAATATATTTATCAGATGTAGATGTTACTCGTACCGAAGAGCTTATAAATAATCGATTAGAAAATAGAGGTTTCTTTAAAAATACAATTGCTTCTTCAGTAGAAAAAAAGAAAAAAACTGGGTCAACACACTATGAAGTTAGTTTAGCAGAACCTTATAAACTGGCTAATTATGAATTGGATAAAGATAGTTTACCAATATATGATTCTATTCAGCAATCAATCTCACAAACAGTTTTAACAGATAAAACCCGTTTTGATTTAGCTAAATTTAAAGAAGAAAGAGAAAGAATAGATGATTATTTAAAGGCAAGAGGATATTATAATTTTAATGAAGATTTTTTAATTTTTGAAGCGGATACAAATCAATATAAAGAAAAAAAGTTTGATTTATTTTTACGTTTAAAAACAGAAACTCCAGCAAAATCTAAGATACCATATAAGTTAAATTCAGTATCGGTTTATTCCGATTATTCCGTTGAAAATGATAGTGTTCCGAAAGATACTATCCATTACAAAGGAATAAATTATATCCAAAGTACAGATTATTTTAAAGTAGAACGGTTAGCTCCATTTGTATTATTTGAAAAGGGACAATATTACAATCCTCAGCGCTCTAAGTTTACCAGCAATCGTTTGGCAAAAATAGGGTCTTATAAATACACAACCATCCGTTATGATAAAGTTAAAGAATTCCAAGAAGGAGATTCTATTGGGCTTTTGGATGCAAAAATATATTTATCGCCTTTAAATAAACATTCTGTACGAGCAGAAATTCAAGCAAATTCAAAGTCTAATAATTATGTAGGACCAGCCTTAGCCCTTGCGTATACAAATAGAAATTTTTTTAGAGGAGGTGAAATATTTAATGTCTCTGCAAGAGTAGGTTATGAAAAGCAAATTGCAGGAGGGAGTGATGATACAGGACTTTCTAGTACGCAATTAGGATTTCAAACAAACCTTATTTTTCCTAGAATAATCTTTCCATTTAAATTTGATTTGGGATATGGGTATGAGGTGCCAAAGACTAAAATTACTGCAGGAATCGAATATTTAGATCGAGAAGACCTTTATACATCTACTACTTTATTAGCGTCTTATGGGTATACTTGGAATGCTAATAAATATGTGTATCACGAATTAGCGCCTCTAAGTTTTAACTACAGTAGCTTGTCTAATACTTCTCAAGAATTTGAAGATTTATTGGCCGAGAATCAATTTCTAGCCAATAGTTTTGAACAGAAATTTATAGCTGGACTTACATATAGTTTTATATATAATGAAACTTCGGATATGGAAAAGCGACATCCAATTTATTTTGCCACCAATTTTGAAATTGCGGGTAATATTTTAGATTTAATTAGTGGAGAACCCAATGAGGATGGAATAAAAAAAGTATTGGGACTTGAGTATGCGCAATTTGCAAAATTAGATGTAGATTTTAGATATCGATATAGAATTGACCGAGAACAAGCATTGGTGGCACGCCTTTTTGGAGGAATAGGGTATGCTTACGGAAACTCTACCACGATGCCTTATTCAAAACAATATTATGCTGGAGGACCATTTAGTGTACGAGCTTTTAGAATTAGGTCTTTAGGACCTGGAACGTATCGATTATCTGATGATGAGAATAGTTCGTATTTAGACCAAACAGGAGACATTCGGTTGGAAGCAAATCTGGAATACCGTTTTCCTATTGTTTCCTTTCTAAAAGGAGCCTTATTTGCCGATGCAGGAAATGTATGGTTACTTAAAGACAACCCAGCTATTGAAGGTGATGAAATTTCATCAGGATTTATGAAGGAATTAGGGGTTGGTGTTGGCGCTGGAGTCCGAATAGATATCCAAAGTTTTGTAATCCGTTTTGATCTTGCAGCTCCAATCCATAAACCATATGAAAAGCGCTATAATTTTGATTTAAAAGAACCTATTTTAAACTTTGCTTTTGGATATCCTTTTTAAAAAAGGGAATAAGACAGGGAATGACTATATGTACGATGATAATGGGAATATGATTTGAGATAAGGATAAGGGAGTTTAAGCCATAGTGTAAAATCATTTAAAAATGGCAACCAAAGATTGAATAATGTTATTAATAAATCTGAAGCATTTAATTTTGTGAAATGGATTAGGCTGAGGAATGTTTTAAATAAAAGCTAAAGCACCTAGTTACGGAAACAATCCTATATATAATGAGAAGTGATAAAATAAAATTAGTTTTAAAAATCTTTGCGGGAGTTATTTTTTGCATATTTATTTATATTCTGATTCGTAAGAAAAATATACGAGAAGAACAATGGAATGATCCATCAGTAAAAAAAGAAATAGTAGAGGGGGTTATCATAAAAATATATCCAGGAGCTAGGACAAACCCAGGATTTAGATATAATTATAAATTCAAAGGTAATTCATATACGAATTCTGCAAACTTTACAAAGAACTTATGGAATTTGAGTTTTGATTCAATACATGCTTATAAAGGTAAAAAAATTCAAGTGGAACTAATTGAATCAAATCCCGAAAATAGTAGAGTATCGTTAAAGGATTAATTATAAAATGTATAAGTGTATTTATTTAGTTATTTTTTAATAACTAGCTGTAGTAGCTCATCATTAATAAAAAAAAAGTCCAAAGTAAACCAACGGCCAAAAAGCCATTATATAAGCCTTGATTACCAGCCATTGTCTTTGTTTTTGGAAATAAATCTGAAGGGAATGTTTTAAAAATTTTCTTCCCTTTAGTTTCCCAAGCAAACATTTCAAACCACATAATATAGCAATGAAGAAGAGCAATAATAGCTATGAGGATTTGTATAGCAACTTCCATAAAGATGTATTTTAGGTTAAATTATTTACAGGTTGATTTTAAAATAGTTTTTCCATTTTCTTCGACCATTTCATAGCCATTATCTAACATTGGTTGAAAACTTTTCCGTCCTGTAAAATGCCAGAGCATATGTCCGTAGGTACATTTACTAATTCGGTTATTATCTAACTCGTTTTTCATCAGAGTTATTAATTCATTCCAATATTCTTTAGGAGCATGAATTAAAAGTATGTATGGATTAAACTCTGGATCATTAAATTCTTCCTCATAGTACATTTTAATTCTTTTAGTTGATGGAAACCCATATTTCTCGGTAATTTCAATCATCCTTTCTGTATGCTCAATATCTTTTGGTGAAATATATTTCTGCCAGATGAATTTCACTGTACTATCAGATTTAAATTTTCTTTTCTCTATTTCAATTACATTTAAGCTATCTGGGAGGCTTTCTATTCTGTCAGTGTCCGACTTATCAAAAGTTTGATATAAAGTATACTCACGAAGCATTTGGTCATAACCATACATGAACTCCATTTCTTCTACTAAAGTCACGATATCTTCCTTAAAGATAGAATCTTTAATAGATTGAGCGTGAGTGGTATTAAGGATAAAGAAGGAAATTAGTAAAAAGGTATATTTCATTTGAGATATATTCTAAAGGGATGGTTTGTAAGTTTAAATATACAGAATTAATTGTATACTAAACTCCGAGCTATTATTGTTACTCAGTATTTTATGAGTAATATAAATTTTAACTAGACCTTAAAAATTTGATGTTTAATAGCGTAGACCACCAAGCCTATTCTGTTTTTCACATCTAATTTTTCAAATAACGTATCTCTATATCCATCAATAGTTTTCGGACTTAAAAACATTTTTTCTGCTATTTCTTTATAGGTCAGTTCTGTGCAGACATGTTTAATAAATTCAATTTCTCGTTCTTTTAGTACTGGGAGTTTCTTATTTTCTTCATTTAAAGAACTTATTAAAATATCTGTTACACTTTTGGTGTGGTAAAAACCAGCTTTTACAACTTCTTCCAATGCGTATTCTAATGTTTGTTTTTCTACATCTTTTAACAGATATCCTTTAGCGCCAGCTTTTAGCATTTTTATAATTGTCTCGTCGTTTTCATCAACAGATAACGCTATAACCTTAATGTCTGGAAAATTATCTTTTAAATATTGCGTGGTTTCTATTCCGTCCATAATAGGCATGTTTACATCCATCAAAATTATATTTGGAACATTTTTAGGAGTTTTTAGCTTTGTTACTAATTCTTTTCCGTTTCTACATAAATATAACACATTAAAATTCTCAAAAGAATTAACAAGTTCTTTCATTGCTTGAGAAATAAGCACGTAATCTTCAACAATAACAACTTTATGAGTAATCATTTTTAGGGGTTTCTATAAAGAATAGATAATTGTGTTCCTTTATTTTCTTCGGAGTCTATTAATACTTCAGCATTAATTAATTGAGCTCTTTTAACGATGTTTTTTAATCCCATTCCGTCAAATCGCTCTCTGTCTTTAGGAATTCCTTTTCCATTATCTTTAGCAAAGAGGCGTAATGTGTTTCCTTCAAATTTTAAGCTTATATTTAGTTCGGTAGCTTTAGCATGTTTAATTGTGTTAGATAAAAATTCTTGTATAATTCTAAATAAAATTATTTGTGCATCATTGTTTACATTAAATTCTTTTCCTTCAACAGTTAGGGTAGCTCTAAGGTATTGAAGTTTGTTTAGTCTTTCTAATTCTTGTTTAATTGCAGCAATCAATGTAATACTATTTAAAACATCTGGATTTATAGATTTAGATAGTGCTCTCAATTCTTTAAGTCCTTTGTTTAATACTTCCATGATATCTTCTTTATTAGTATCTGTTTGAAGCTGTATTTTTGCTAATGTTATAAGCTGTCCTATATTGTCATGCAATTCCCAACTTATATTTCTAAAAGTTTCTTCTCTTATCTCTATTTGTGTTTTAGCTATTTCTTGTTTAAAACGTTTTGCAGATTCTTTTTTATCAAGTAAAAGAACATTCTTTCTTTTTTGAAAGACAACAAAAAGTACTATCAAAATAATACTTAAAAAAAATAGTATAAAAACTGCTATTAATATTGCTTGTTCTTCTCGCTGCATATAAAACCAATAATAAAACAAACATTCATAATAATACTTAAGATATATTCTACAATGTAGATGCTCTTATAGTAAGAGATTTCTTCCCAATAATTTTTTATAATTCTAGTTGGAATTCTACCTACAAAATACAATAATAGTCCGACACTTATCCAAAACAACAAATTTTTAGTTACATACAGTACTCTATCACTTCGTAATATTTCTATAAAAAGAAAAAGAATGCTAATAATTACAAATAGGGCGCCCATTATAAATGGCACAGTTTGGATTTGGGTGAAATAATTTTGAAATAAAAGATTTCCAAAAAAGAAAGCTAAATACAAATAGAAAAACCAAGAAATTAATTTTTTATACCTATTACTTTCTACATAATTTTTATAAAGAAATAACAAAAAACAAAAATTAATTAAATGGTATATATTGTAAATAATATAATTAGCACCAAAAAAATGATAATAATACTTTCCAAGAAATTCAATAATTACAATAAACCATAACAACACTAAAAAATACTTTAAAAAGGTATGTTTATACTTAAATAGATATATTGAACCTATAATTGCTGTAATAAGTTCAATATATTTAATGAGATATTTTATATCTAAAAATGATATTTCTACAAACATAATTTATTATTGTTCTTTTTTTGGAGGTGGCGCCATTTCTCCTTCGTTTAGAATAACGCTTGTTAATTGTAGTACTGGATTGTAATTAAGTGCAGGAAGGCTAAACGCTGCCTGTTGCTTATTGGTAGTACTTTTCATGAAATTTTTAATCCGATCTTTTTTACCAACGTCCAACAATAGTTCTTCAATAATGGAGTACTCTCCTTTAATAGGGTTGTTACTTTCATCTGGAAGAATTGCAAATGGTAAGTGATTTAAGTTTTCGTATTTAGAGTTAACACCTTTGTTACTAACTGTTGGTACCATGAAAACTGTTTGCTGATTTACATATTTTTTAGAATTATTTCTAGAATATCTCCCAAAATAAATGCGAATTCCAGATATGTCTTGCTTTGGGTTTTCTTTTTGTATGGCATCTATGTACTTTATATAATCTCTCATTTCGTCTATAGAAAACCACGCAAATTGGGTGTCTTCAAAGGTATTGTCTTGATATAAATCTCTTAGTGAAGGGTTTATAACCTTATCTTTAATTTTTAAGTCCTCTTGATACATTTCAATAGCAGTTTCTATATTAATTATCTGCTGCGGTGTTTTTACAGTCTCGTCTTGTTTTTTATTAGGTTCAATACAAGACATAAATGCTGAAAGCAATGTTAAAATACCGATTTTAAGAGTTGTGATTTTTTTCATAATATATTGGAATTGATTTACTACAAAATTAAGGTTTTTATGTATCACTTAAACAGATTATAGTTTTTGAAGAATTAAAAATTAAAATTAACCAACTGTATTTCAATTGTTTATATATTTTATCTTCCAGCAGATTAGGTGTTTTTCCTTTTAACCATAGAGGGAAAAACATGATGATTATTCTTCTTTTTCTTTCAAAATTTTCAGGAACAAGTGTTTTTATTTTCCGTTTTTATCCTAGGGATTCTTTTTTGATATGTAATCACTTTTGTAAGGTACTTTAAATGAAAGTGCAGAAGTGAAAACCGAAAAACTTAAATAGAGTAGGTAAAATTACAATCTGATTAAAATGAATTTGTATCAAGAAATTTATCATGGAGAATCTTTCTATGAAGAAGATTTTTACAATGCTGCACGTTATGCATTTCATCAGGAATTATCTGAAGCCACTCCTGAAGAAATAGATAATTACCTTATTGAGCGTGTTAGCGGAATGACTGCAGAAGAGGCAGAAGGTTTTTGGAGTAGTTTAGGAAATATTGCTAAAAAAGTAGGCTCTGGAGCTTTAAAAGTAGCTTCTGTAGCAGCTCCAATAGTAGGAACAGTTGTGGGAGGGCCTGCTGGTGCAGCTATTGGCGGGTTAGCAGGAAATCTAGCTGGAGCGGGAGCAAAGGCTTTGGATAGGGTGCCAGATTTTAAATCTAGATCCAGAAGTACTAGAAGAAGACGTAGACCTAGTAGACAAAGGAATAGAAGAACCAATACCAATCCAGAATTACGCCAAGCATGGAATCAAACTAAGCAATATGCTGTTGGAGCAGGTCGGGCAGCACTTCAAGGAGCAGCAAGGTATGCTACAAATAATCCAGTGACTCCTACAAATACCCCCACGGGACCTTTACTTGGTAGGACTTCTTCGGCTGCGTTATCTAGTATTATGAACAATCCACAGTTTCAAGCACTTTTATTTGGTAGAGCTAATGGGCAAGGGGAGTATCTACCAGAAGAAATTTCAGAAAATGATTTGGACTTTTTGGATATGGTTGAAGTAGTTAACTATCTGACAGAGGATATTATTGCTGAATATTACGAAGACGATTTACTTGATGACGATACCTATTTTATAGATGAACAGGGGGAGTTAGTTGTAAATTATCCTGAAGATAGAATGGAAAGAGTAGAAAGCTATATAGAAGCAATGGCTTAAAAAAATCGAAAAGATGAATCCTATACTAGAATATATAAAAACACAAAAACCTGAATTAGCAGAGTTTATAACAGTTATAGATACCCTGCAAACTCAAGATCAAGAGGAAGCTACTGTTTTAGAAGATATGCAAGATGAAGATGCTGTGGAGTTGTTTGATGAAGAGTCAAAAGTAAAACCAGAAGCTATTCAAATGAAAAAGCTGAAATCAGAAATTTTAAAACTGAGACAGCTTGTTAAAGTCTTAAAACAAGAAGTTTATAACGAATCTCAGTTAAATCACGATTTGGCTCTAGCCATAGGCGCTTGTAAATATTGCTTTGGTTGTGATGATGATTGTAATAATTGCCATGGCGAAGGAGCACCAGGTTTTTTTGTACCAGATTATATCCATTATAAGGAACTCATTTTACCAGCCATAAAAAAATTCAATTTACACTTTAATGCAAAGACCAATTATTAACTTTTTAAATTTAAAATTATGTATTACACAGAAGATTTGTACGATGACAGTTTATTAATCGAAGATTTATTAGACGATGGAGTTTTTGACGAAGATTATTACGACGAAGACTTATTGGACGACGACCTCCTAGACGATGGTTATGGAGAAGATTTTTCAGAACGAAGACGTAAGCGAAGACGCTTTAAAAGAGTATCTCCTCGTATTAATAGCAGCGTAAAAAAACGTTCCAATTTTGGGAGATCTATTGCAGGAGGCTCTAAAAATTATGTTACTAAAGCCGATTTAAAAGTAGCTTTAAACACAATCTCAAAAGATGTTAATGGACTTAAAAGCACAGTAATTTCTAATGGTAAGACTTTAAAGGCTGTAGATGGTAAGTATTCTTCTATTGTAAAAGACATTGCTAGAAAAGATGCAAATCAGACTAAAGTTTTAAAGAATATGCAAATGATGAATATGTTAGGTTCGTTCCTTAATAAACCAAAATTTGCTGAAGAAAACTTAAGCTTGAAGCTAGTTAAAGATAACTCTGGGAATGCTACCGATGTTACAATTGTAGAAAAAGAAAATGACAAAACGGTAACTTTTGACCAAACCATGAGCTTACTATTACCACTCTTAGCAACGCAAGGAGATTCTGGATCTAGTAAATCTAATGATATGATGATTCCTTTAATGTTGATGTTAACTCAAAATGGTAACTCATCAGATAA
Source organism: Galbibacter sp. L-19 (assembly GCF_056857615.1). Taxonomy (NCBI): domain Bacteria; kingdom Pseudomonadati; phylum Bacteroidota; class Flavobacteriia; order Flavobacteriales; family Flavobacteriaceae; genus Galbibacter; species Galbibacter sp. L-19. The sequence continues at coordinate 25,509 of NZ_JBSXNL010000029.1, read as the reverse complement.
TAGTATGCTACTACCGATGATGCTTTTAATGAAATAATTGTTTCTAACCTAAAAGGCTAGAGATATTAGCTTTAGCCTTTTTTTATAAAATTAATGATAATGAAAACAAAAGAGAAAGTACAGAAAACTAGTACACCAAATAATATATCTACTATTGATAATCTAATAAAAATCCTTGAAGCAAAGGAAAAATCAATACAGAAAGAAGATTCCTCAGAAATAGATGATATTATTACAATATTAGAGAAAAGAGAGTATAAGGAGCTAAATAGTAACACTAGCAACATTGAATTCACAGATTTATTAAAGAAAGAATTCGAATTGGTAAGAAATGAAGTTATTAAAAGTGATAAAAATACTGAAGAAAAATTAGAACATATAAGTAAGAAACAAGAAGAGGTTTTAAGTCAAATTAACACGATTAAAAGGATAGAACCATCCAATGAGTTAAATGAAATATTTACTAAATATAAGTTTGATTTTAACAGTGTTGTAGCTTATAAGAATGAAAAGGAGATAGATTTAATAATTCAAAATATACAGAGTGATGATTTTAAGAAAAATGTAAAGCTCATAACAAAGTGTAATGACGAAAAGTTAAAAAGTAATTACAACCAATACAAAAGTATTGCTACAGAACCTTTTTTAGAAAACATCAAAAAACTTAAAGTAGAAACATATACCGATAATGTTTTTATTGGTCAGGTTATTAATGAGTTATATTCGTTAACATCAGCTATAAAAAGGATGTCTGAAAAACACGAATCACAATCAGCAAAAGCATAATGATGTAGTATGGATCCGAATTTAAAACTTATCGTAAAAGGAGATCCGCGTGAGGAACTTCAATTATTGTTGAGGCTAAAGCATCCAGATATTTATCCTAAACATTGTATAGTTATATCTCAATTTCACGACATTATTAGTTGTCGTATTTTGAGAAAAAATTTACTATCTATTTATGATGATCCTGCCACGAGAAGTGTAAAAGCTCCTCAGGTAATTCCAGCGCAGTTTTATGAAAATTCGGTAGATTCAACATCAATTATAAAAAGAGAAAAAAGTAACTACTCAGTTTCTCAAAAAAGTAAAGTAGTTTTTGGAATCATCGATTTTGGTTTTGATTTTACACATTCCGACTTTTTAAATCACACTAATAAAACAAGGTTTGAAAAAATATGGGTACAGCCCTCAAAACAAAAAAATGATTCTAAATATGGGTATGGAAGAATTTATACAGAAGAGGAAATTAATGTGGCTCTTTATACCACAGCGCCTTTTAAAACATTAGGCTATCATCCTGGAAAAAATGATTTTATGGGGAGAGGAATGCATGGCACTCATGTGTTAGGCATAGCTGCATCTTCTGGAAATATAGGAGAAAAAAGTTTGGCAGGCAATAGTCCTATTATTGCGGTAGATATGGGTTCTAGCTATGTAAATGGCTCAGATTTATCGCTTGGAGACTCTGTAAAATTAATAGAAGGAATCGATTTTATATTGCAACAAGCAGGGCAACGTCCTTGTGTTATTAATTTGAGTTTAGGCGGACATTGTAGTGATCATACAGGGAATACTTTAGTAGAAATTGCTTTAAATAATGTTTTAAAAAAGCGCGGAGGCACGGCAATCATACAAAGTACTGGTAATTACTTTATGGCAAATTGCCACCATGCAGGGATAATAGAGCAAGATGGAATTAAAGAAATAGAGTGGTTGTTTAATACCATAGATAAATCGCCAAATGAAATAGAAATTTGGTATGAAAACCAAGACAGAATAGGGGTAGAAATTCTTGATACAGATGGGGAGGTTTTAGGTACTTCAGAACCTTTTAAAGATAGTATAGTAAATTATGATGGGGTACAAAATGGAATCATTTTTCATAGATATAAGGAGCCTAATTCAACCAAAAACCATATCAATATTATTCTATCCAAAAGACCAGATTCTAGAGTTTTAATAGTACGTCTTAAGGGTATTGAAATAACAAATGGAGAGTACCATGCCTATATTGAGAGAGACGATATTGGGCAATCAAGATTTGCAACTCAAGATGTAAATACAAATTTTACTGTTGGCTCTATTTGTAACGCTCCTTTAACAATTGCTGTTGGAGCATACAATCAAGAAGATTTTTTAAAAGTACCTATGTCGTTTAGTAGTGCAGGACCAACCATTGATAGGCGAAAAAAACCTGAAGTTTTAGCCCCAGGAAATAAGATTATGGCTGCAAAATCTGCTAGTAAGTTTGAAAGGAAATCTAAAAATCAGTTAACAGCTAAAAGTGGTTCAAGTATGGCTTCTCCTTACATCGCTTCTTTAGCGGTGAAAATATTAGAAGAGTTTCCTAAAATGAATATATACGAATTGCGTCATCTCTTATTTAGCAGTTGCGAGCCTTTAAAATCTATGAACGAGTCTACAATTAACAAATCTGGATATGGAGTAATTAATGCACAAAAATTAAATGAGTTAATAACCCAAAAAAAGATACAATATGAGAACCGCAACACAACATATATATCATAACCGTTTTCAAGAAGCTTTCCCAGAATTAAATACTTCAAATGAAGTTAGAGAAATACAGCAATTCTTGATTAGTAAGGGGTATAATTTAGGACACTGGGGCGCCGATGGAGATTTGGGGAGAATGACCAAGCAAGCTATTTATAATTATATAACAGCTCAATCTAATGGAGAGAATAGCACTCCAACAAATCCAACCATACCTGCAAATAATACATTAATTGAAGAGTTTAAAGCTATTTTTAGACGTAAAAATTATATTTTCCTAAATGAAAATCTTCAACTAAATATTATTGGAATTAGAAATTTAGACGCTAATGCTGATTTTTTTGATGATGAATTGGTAGTTATTTGGAAGGAGAACAACATCAATAATGTAAAAAGATACCCAGTTACTACCGATCCTGGAAAAGGATATCTTCAAAATGTTATGATTAACCCAAAAGGAACAGCTATTTTGAAAGCTGGTCAATATAGAAATGCGTATAAACTTGGTTTACACAGAGGTCAATATTTGGCGTTAGTACAACGTAATGGTCCCGTTACTGTTTATCGAGATAATAACAAAAATGGGAGTCTTGATTTTATGACAGGTAGTACCGATACAGGTTTTTTTGGAATAAATATTCATAAAGCGGGTGCAAACTCAACCAATGTAAATAAGTGGTCTGCTGGTTGCCAGGTTTTTAAGCGTGAAGTGGACTTTAATGAGTTTATTAATTTATGTAAAAAGTCGGAATCAACACTTGGAGCAGGAACTAAATTTACATACACATTATTAGAAAAAAGAGGGGTAGCTATTTTATAAAAATATGAAAGATGAGAACAACACATACATATCAAAACATTGATGAAATTTTTTTAGCAGAACTTAATACTTCTAATCAAGTAAGGGAAGTGCAAGAATTTTTACACACTAAAGGGTTTGATCTAGGGGGTTATGGTGTAGATGGCAAACTAGGTAGAAAAACAAAATCGGCTTTGTACAACTATTTTAAAACGCAAATAGGTGGCGCACCAATTCCTACTCCAGTAACGCCTCCTGTAACCCCACCTTCGGGGACATCAAAATTAGATAGATTTATTACAGCCCATGGCACTAAAACTTTTAGAAATAGTGCAGAAATCAATGCTTTTTTTTCGCAGTTGACTGGAAAGGATTTTTGTTCTTGGTTTAAAGATGAAATAGGTAATAAAGGATATTGGGGCAGTATCACTTTTGAAGGGAGAAGCAGACATGGTAGGAGTATTCCTCGTGGTAATTTTTCAACACATCAACAAAATTTTAATCGCGTATGGAATAATATTGCTCTTGTTTTTTTCGGGATAGCAGGAAATCAATCGATTAATATATTTCAATTCTTCGCTTTAGTTAGTATTATTATAAATGAAACAGGAGGGAAGTTTGTTCCTATTAGTGAAATTGGAAATCTAGCTTATATGTTTGGTACAAATTCTGGTAGGAAACGGTCGTACAACACGGCTTCTGGGAATAAAAGTGCTTACGAACTATTTAGAGATACCACTTTTCTAAGCGCACATCAGCAAAAACCTTATCATACACAAATTGCAAATACAACTAATAGTGTGTGGAGAGGAGAGATTTATCCTTCTACATTTCCTAATAATCCAGTAAATGCAGGAATTATATCGGAGGCCGATTTTTACAAATTTAGAGGTAGAGGTTTGATACAAACAACTTTTAGAAGTACTTATTCTAGACTTTTAGGATTTATAAAAAGCTATAACGGAAATAATTCTACCTTAAATACGTATAAAACAAGATGGCAAAGTTTAAGCACCGAGGCTATTTTAAGTGGTAGTAGTAATGCTGATTGGGATAATTTATTTATGAATACAAATTTAGAATTTCCCTGTTATGCCATATATAATTTTCAAAATAGAAGGAATAATTTTTTATCAATTCCAGCTAATAAAGCAAAATTACTTCAAACCTCGACTTCAAGAAGTGGTAGCGGTTCTTTATTTTATGTAGGATACCGTGTAGGAGGGAGCGCTAGATATGGAAGACTTTTAAAATTAAGAGTTATTCAAATGATAGAAAAGTTAGTTAGTTAGTGAATAAGAGATTATTCTATGCTTAAATCTATAAAATATAATTGCGTTTTTAACAGTAGGAACGTAGCAGAAATTGTATAAAAAAGAGGCTGTCTAAAAAGTAATTCATAGTTGTCGAACTGAGCTCAGGATGACATTTAGAGTTTAGATACTTTCTAGACAGCCTCTTTTTAGTAGTATACACTAATATTTTTAGTTAAAACCAAATGTTTTAAGTCCGTCGTGACTTATTTTAATTGCTTCAAGTGGTGTGTGGTGAAAAGTTTGATCTTGTTCTACCATATAATATTTCATACCTGAAAGCTCTCTTTTCTCCCAAATTTTACTAAAATCTATAGTTCCTTCTCCAACAGGCGCAAACTTTCCATCTTTACTCATGTCTTTTACATGCCATAATTTAAAACGGCCAGGATATTTTTCAAAATATTCAATAGGGCTAGCACCTGCTTTTGTTACCCAGAAAAGATCCATTTGGAAATTTACATATTTAGTATCTGTATTTTCCAAGAAATATTCAATTGGAACAATTCCGTTTTCATTTTCTTTAAATTCAAAATCGTGGTTATGGTAAAGTAATTGCAATCCAGCATCACTACATTTTTTTCCTACAGTATTTAAGAAATTAATCATAAAGTCCAGATCAGGATCCATTCCCATTGTTTGAGTTTCAGGATAATATTTAAAATGCCCCATAGGAGGAACTGGAATTACAAAATAGGTAAATCCAGCAGCTTTTACAGCAGCAATTTCTTCATCTATATTATCAAGCGTAGCGCTTCCTTGGTGCGTACTTATTCCTTTTAGACCTTTATCATCTAAAAGCTTTTTAAAATCTTCTGGAGCCATATTATAGAACTTTCCATTACTATATCCTGCGGCTTCAATGTTTACATATCCAGCTTTAGCTACCGAGTCTAAGGTAGCTTCTGTATTTGCTCCCATATCATCTCTAACGGTATAGAGCGCCAAACCTCCAAATTTATCTTTAGAAGTTCCTTGGCAAGATGTTAAAAAAATAATTGATGCAATTGCGAGTACTTTTACAGTACTTTTTAAATACTTAAATTTCATGTTGTTACGTAAATAGTTAGTAATTAGTAGACTCATTTTAATGAGTTCTATTCTTTCAAAAGTATAAAATAACTTTATAAGTAGTTTTTTTATAGCGGATAAATTATTAATTGTTTATTATTGAGATACTTTTTTTGTAAATAGTTCAATTTCTCATTTTTTCTGCATAAGGTTAAAATTGAAGCGTTGATTAAATTTTTTGTTTATGAATACTACTGAAGATAAATTAAGAGAACGCATAAAAGAATTAACTTGTTTATACGAGGTTACATCTATTATAGTTAATTGTGATTATAGTCAGCTTGAACTCTCATTGCAAGCAATTGCGCATTGTTTAAAGGGTGCTGTGCAATACGAAACCGAGAGTTATGTAAAAATTACAACTAATAATTATGTTTTAGAAGACGGGAGTTTTAAGGAAAGTCTCTGTTGTATAAAGTCGAATATAAAAGTATTTAATGAAGTAAGTGGCACTATTTTAATAGGTTATCCTTCTGATAAATTCTCGGAAGATGATTTTTTAGATGAAGAAAAAAAATTGCTTGAAAATGTATGTTTAGAAATAGGAAATCTAATTGAAAGAAAGCAAATTAGAGATAATGAAGCGTACATAAAAAAGCAGATGGAACGCACCGATCGTTTAAATATTTTAGGAGAAATAACTGCTGGAATTGCCCATGAACTCAATACTCCGCTTACCAATATTTTAGGATTTACCGAACTTTTGGAAGATGAAATTAAAGATAAAAAGCAGCTTAGCGATTTAGGTAGGATTAAAGAAAGCGCTATCTTTTCTAGAGAAATAGTAAAGAAACTTATGTTTTTTGCTTGTGAAGTTCCTCAACAAATGCAAAAAGTTACTTTAAAACCTATTGTAGATAATGTCCTTAATTTATTAAAGCCTTCTTTTAAGAATAAAAATATCCAAAGTATTTTTGATATAGAATCTCCAGAGCTTCAAATTAGAGCCGATGAGATACAAATTACGCAAGTATTATTTAATATTATAATGAATGCTATTTATGCTTCTCCAGAGCACAGTAAAGTGGAAATTAGTATTAAAAAGCTAAAAGGAAATATTCAGGTTAAAATTATAGATGAAGGATCTGGAATAGCATCTACTATTGAAGACAAAGTTTATGAACCTTTTTTTACTACAAAACCCACAGGAGACGGTTCGGGTTTAGGGTTAAGTGTGGTTCATGGAATTATCTCAAGTCATAAAGGAACTATAAAGCATTCTAAAAACTCCCCAAAAGGAACTATTTTTACTATTAATTTCCCTGAAAATTAAAAAATGGCATATAAAAAAGAAAATATATTAATAGTAGACGATGATATTCATATTTTAGAGTTACTACAACGGCAGTTAGAGGCTTTAAATTATTATACATTTAAGGCAGTTTCTGTAAAAGAGGCGGTAACTATTTTAAAAGGAAATACTATTGATTTACTGGTTACAGACTTACAAATGCCAGAGGTAGATGGGTTTCAGTTAATTCAATATGTTTCTGAGCATTATTCTAAAATGCCAGTTTTAGTCGTTTCTGGTTATATTTCTGCTAAAGGCGCTTTAGAAATGGGGAAATCTGGCGTGGTAGACTATTTAGTGAAGCCTTTTACTAAGGAAGAATTAAAAAATGCGATAGATAAATCGTTGGTTAATAACACTTCAAAGAAAGAAGTAAAGGTCTCTAAATCGGTTTCAAAATTTGATGAATTAATAGGAGAATCGGAGGCTTTTAATGTTGTAAAAGATATTATTGAACGCGTAAAAGACATTAAAGCAACGGTACTTATTCAAGGAGAAAGTGGTACAGGAAAAGAGCTTATTGCAAGAGCAATTCATTATAATGGAAAATATGCAAGAGCACCATTTATTGCAGTAAACTGTGGCGCAATACCAGAAAATCTCTTAGAAGCAGAACTTTTTGGATATGAAAAGGGAGCGTTTACGGGGGCAAATGAATCTAGAAACGGATTTTTCCAAGCTGCAAATGGAGGCACTATTTTTTTAGATGAAATAGGAAATGCTTCTGCAAAAGTTCAAAATAGCCTCTTGAGAGTCTTACAAGAAAAGGAAATTATAAAAGTAGGCGCTCAAAAAGCACAACCTATAGATATAAGAGTGGTTGCAGCTACCAATAGTAATTTATTGGAATTGGTGACTCAAGATAAATTTAGGCAAGATTTGTTTTATAGATTGGCAGTAGTAGAAATAAAAGCCCCACCCTTACGAAACCGAAAAACAGATATTCCTTTATTGGTGGATAAGTTTGTAATGAAATATGGACTGGAGTATAAAGATAGATTCCTAAAAGTAAGTCCAGAAGCATTAGATTTACTTCTTAGATATCCATGGCCTGGTAATATTAGAGAATTAGAAAACTGTATCCAAAGGGCGGTAATTATGAGTGATAAAAGTATAGAATTGTCTCATATTCCAGATGCTTTAAAATACCAAATAGATTTCCCAGAAGAAGCATTAGTTTCTTTGGCAGAAATGGAAAAAAAGTATATTAAAAAAGTACTTGATACGGTTGGAAATAATAAAACAAAAGCTGCCGAAATTTTAGGAATCGACAGAAAAACACTACGCAATAAAATGAGTGATTAAACAGGGTTTACCATGTGTACTAAACCCTGAAAAGGATTTAAAATCCTATAATTCCAACAAGCCTTCTTAGTTTAGAATTTATAACAAATGGACTTTAAGTTTATTATAAACCTCTGTTTTTTAAGCTGCATTATAATACCATGTTTCAGCAATAAAATATATTGGGGTGTTTTGCTTCAGCTGGGTATTTTCTCCTCATTTAATATTTCTTACTTCATTTAAAATAAAACAATAACTTATTGATTATTAATTCATTGAGGTTGTTGTTCTTTTTATATTTTCTCTTGGCACAGCTATTGTCTATCTAGTTATAGAAAAATTAAAAGTAATGAAAAACTATAGTAAAAGTATCTGTTCTACATGTCATTTTATAAATAACTGTGTTCTTACACTGAACAAAAAGTTTGTGATAACATGTAGTGAACACGAAAATAGAAATGAACTTAAAACAATTTTGGCAAGTTAGTTTTAAAATCCATTAAGTGGACTAATGTTAAGCTAAAAAACAGCAAACAATGATTACAAAAGAATTAGAAAAAAAGACACCTCAGAAACAAGGGATGTTAAATAATGTAATGCGACAATTCAATAATGCTTCGGATATTATTGATTTAAATAAAAACATTCGCAAAATATTAAGTATTACAAATAATGAATTGGTTGTTCATTTTCCTGTAAAAATGGACAATGGAGAGGTAGAAGTTTTTACGGGATACCGAGTACAACACAACAATGCTTTAGGACCATATAAAGGAGGATTGAGATACCATCCAACGGTAGATATTGATGCTGCGAGAGCTTTGGCTATGTGGATGACATGGAAAACCTCATTAGCAGGATTACCTTATGGGGGAGCTAAGGGAGGAATCCAATTGGATCCATCAAAATACTCAACCTCAGAATTGGAGAGAATTACAAGAAGATTTACCTATGCCTTAGGAGATAATATTGGACCTGAATTAGATATTCCTGCTCCAGATGTTAATACAAATCCGCAAACAATGGCTTGGATTTTAGATACTTATATGTCTACTAAATCTCCAAATGAGCGTTCTACAAATATGCATGTTGTTACCGGAAAGCCAATTGGAGCAGGGGGGTCTGAAGGAAGAGACCGAGCAACTGGATTTGGCGTGTTTTTATGTATAAAATTCTGGGCAGACCATAATGAACTGCCTTTAAAAGATAAAAAGTTTATAGTACAAGGCTTCGGTAATGTAGGCTATTGGGCAGCATACTTTTTAGAAAAAGAAGGAGCCAAAATGGTAGGGGTTCAAGATGCATTTGGAAGTATTTCAAATACTGAAGGGATTGATGTAACTACGCTTTTTGAATACAATAAAAGTCAAGGGAACATAGCAGGATTTAAAGGGAGTAGAAGTTTACCTTCTGAGGATTTCTTTTCATTAGACTGCGACATCTGTATTCCAGCAGCTTTAGGAAACCAAATAACTGTTAACAATGCCCCAGATATTAAGGCTAAAGTTATAGCTGAAGGAGCAAATGGACCTACAGATGTAGAAGCAGAAGAAATGCTATTGGCAAGAGGGGTGGAGATTCTTCCAGATATATTATGTAATTCTGGAGGAGTAATAGGAAGTTATTACGAGTGGTTGCAAAATCGAAATGGAGAGATTTGGTCTTTAGAAGAGGTGATGCAAAAGTTAGAAAAAAAGCTTTATGAATCGTTTAGAAAAGTAATCGATGTATCTCAAAAAAGAGGTATTGATAAAAGAACGGCCGCATTTATAATTGCTATTGAAAGACTTGAAGAAGCCTATGTTCAAAGAGGGATTTTTCCATAATAAGCTTAAAAATAGGATTATTTATTGAAGAAAAGCAGTTGCTATTACGCCGAGCGTTCATAGCGTTTTAGCAATTTGCTTTTCTACTTAAGAAAGTAAAAATGAAATACAAACAGTTAGTTATAGAAAAAAAAGAATATGTGCTTTTAAAGCAAATGTTGAGCTTGTCTAATTATAATAGAGATGTGGTTTTTAAAAAGTCCATCAAACAATTAATGGATGAGTTGGCAACAGCAATAATTATTGATGAAAATGAGATGCCAGAAGATGTGGTTCGTTTTAATTCTTATGTAGAAGTAAAATTAGAAGGCGGATGGACAAAAAAATTTCAGTTAGTAGTAGGTAATAAAAGCGATGTGCAGAATGATAAGATTTCGGTATTATCCCCAATGGGAACAGCCGTAATTGGTCATGCATTAGAAGATATTTTTCAGTGGGAATTTCCTTCTGGAAAGCAATTAATAAAAATAGCTTATGTTGCTCAGGAACAGCTATCTAATATAAACAATCTGTAATGAGAGGAAAATTATTCTATAGTCATGATAATGACTCCCAAATAATGATAAGGAAAGACAAAGAAGAAGTTGAAAACTGGACTAATCATTTAGAATTTATAAATAATGAACTTAATTTCTTTATAAAAATTGAAAGTCAGTTAATTAAAGATCCAGTTATAAGTAAAGAATTAAATGATTTAAGAAGGAAGAATGCTATAGCTTTAAAAGATTTATATCGATATGATGTAAGCTTAGGAAATAGAACCGAATGTGATACAGTAGATTGTGATACATTTTTTTTAAGTAATCATGAAAAAAGTAGAAAAATTTACCTTGGTTTCTTAGAAATACTTCAATCTTTTAAAATTACTTTTTATTCAAAAATGTTGATTTATACGAGATTGTGAAATATGGCTACGTAAAGTATGTAGTCTAGCTATTAATTTAAATTATATAACGATGAAAAAGATATTAGTTTTAACAGATTTCTCCGAGAATGCTTGGAACGCTTTAAAATATACCACTTCGTTATATAAAGATGTAGCTTGCGAATTTTATATTTTAAACTCTTATTCGAGAGACAAATATGGATTAAACACTATAGATTATTTAGATCCATATGAAGCGTTTCATAAGGTTTCAGAAATTGAATCTAAAAGTAAATTAACTAAACTCCTGCAAAGAATTACTTTTTTTGACTCCAATAAAGAGCATCAATTCTTTATAATTGGAGAGGCTAAAGGATTACTATCGGCTACTAAATGCCTTATTGCAGAATTAAATATTGAGCAAGTTTTAATAGCTGCAAAAGAAAATTCTAATAAAAAGAGTTATAAATTAGGACGCAATGCCAGAGAAATAATTAAAAAAATTAAAGAAGTACCCATCCTTATAGTTTCTAATCTTAAAAATTTAAAACCGACATATAAAATACAAGCTAAAAATATTTCATTTTCATCTATAGAGGCAACCTTAAATGAAGGCCCAATTATGTTATTAAAAAATACCTTTCCTGAAGAGACAACTTCTTACCCTACCTATGTACTAACAGATATGTTACAAAATATCTATTTAGGATTTACACAAAGAATAGGGATTTAACACTTATAGATATTTAGTTATTTTGCTACTCATAGGTTTTGTAGTAGACATATAATAATCTATAAATCTACCTTGCTCATCTACAAGATATTTTTGAAAGTTCCATTTTACAGTAGAATCTTTTAATCCGTTTATAGATTTTTTGGTTAGCCATGCATACAAAGGATGTTGGTTTTCTCCTTTTACAGCTACTTTTTCGGTAATTAGAAATTCAACTCCGTAGTTTTTCTCACAAAATGTTTTAATTTCATCTGCTGTACCTGGTTCTTGACCTCCAAATTGATTACATGGAACCCCTATAATCATTAAATTTTCTTGATATGTTTCATATAATTTCTGAAGATCTTCATACTGACCTGTAAAACCACATTCGGAAGCTACATTTACAAATAGAATTTTTTTGCCTTTGTAAGTGCCTAAGTGTATTTTATCTCCATCAATATTATTAATGGAAATATCATAAATAGATGCTGAAGGGTTTACAGGCTCTTGTGCTTTTCCAAAAAAAGATATCATAATGCAAAATATAATTAGTGTTTTTTTCATTTGAAATAATAAGTTTACTCGATAATCGAGATTTAAATGCTCCAAAACCTTTTCTTAATAAACCGAAGAACTTTTGAATTAAATCCCTCATTGAGGGTTTTATTCCCCAAAGCCTGTCCAGAGTTTACCGAAGGGCTCTATATCGAAATGGATTAAATTATTTTCCTTTGAATACCTCGTAGGCTTGCTTCGAGGTAGTTGATTATTATTAAACTAGTTTAGTTAAATGCCTAATGGCTTTTGCTCAAAAGGAATTACTTCAAACTTACATTATTTTTTAGAAAAATCATTTAAAGTTTTATTAAAAAAAGAGACTGGCATAAGCCAGCCCCTCTACCTATTACTGATAATAAAAGGTTTTTATTCTTCTATAAGTACTACAATAGAAACTCTTCTGTTTTTAGCTCGATTCTCACTTGATGTATTTGGAACCAAAGGTTCAGATTCTCCTTTAGAGATAACCTCCATACGTTCTTCTGCTATTCCATTTGCTTTTAAATTATTAGCTACAGCCTGCGCTCTTTGCATTCCAACTCTCATATTTACGGCTTCACTTCCTAGATTGCATGTATGACCAATAATAGTAATATCAATGCCTTCATCTCTCTTTAGGAGCTCAGCAATTGTATCTAATCTTTCATCTAAAGAAGAAGGAATGACTGTGTTATTGATAACGTTAAAAATTATTGGTTTCTGAATATATTCTAGTTCTGCATCTGTATAAATGGGTTTTTCTTCTATAACAACAGTATCCTTTACAATTTCAATAGGAGCTGTTTCTTCTGGTTCTTCAATAATTTCTTCCTCAATAACGGTTTCTGGAACAACTACTTCTTTTCTTAAATCAAAACCTAATTTTACTTGAAACCCTAATGCAAAATATCTGTTTTTATCGATGCTATTTTCAGTAGACATCACACCATTTGCTTTGACAGAACTCGTGCCATTATTACTATAGGTTACTAGATTTTTTGTTTGATTATCTTTTTGTAGATCAGACATTCCATAATCAAAATAGAGTCCAGTATAGAGGTTCATTTTCTTTTTCAGTTTAAAAAATAATCCAGCTTCAGCACTTGCTAAAAAGCTAGGTTTAAGAGCCACTTTTGTTTCGTCTTGCCAATTATTAACATCTCCAAAACCATGCACTGATAAATCATCAAACACCAAATTTAGATCTGGATAATAACCTGTAACAGTTAGTTTATCTGCACTTGCATCGATATGTTGCTTTGTAGGAATCATAGATTTTACACCCGCGCCAATATAAATTCCTGTATTTGTGGAAATGTGCGTTTTATAGTGTAACATAACTGGAATTGCAAAAGACCAAAAATATTGATTCTCCTCATATCCAGTTGGAGCAACGCTATATTCAAAAGCAGAAGCTTGGTCATCTATTTCTAAAGTAGTAATAGTAGTTCCATTAAATAACTCAAATGTATTTCTGTTTAAGCTAGCTTCTATACCAGTCGTAATCCCCCAATGGTCATTAAAAAAATAAGTATATCCTACACCAAGTCCAAAACCAGCTTTTTCCTCTCCATTTCCAATAGGACTTTGATAATCAATACCAGAGATGCCTCCAGTGGCTTTAATGGTAATTTCTTGAGCTTCTGTAGAAAGCATACAGAGTATTAAAATGATTAAAAAATATGTTACTTTCATATTGATTTTATTGGTGGTTATTATTGGTTTATTTTACTACAAGATTTGCTGTTTTTCTTTTTCCATTGGTAAATGTTACAGAAACAATATACATTCCTATTTCTCTTGGAGCGGTTAGCTGTGTGCGTGTTCCAGTAACTGCAACTGTTTGTAATAGTCTCGCGTTTAAATCGAAGATATGTATTACCGCACCGTTAAGAACTGATTCCTCAAAACTACATTGAACAGTAAATTGTGAAGAAGCATCTACTGGATTCGGGATAATTTTAACTTTCCTAGAAAAATCCCCTCCATCAATTTCTAGCGGACATGTAATTATTGTATTTCCGTTTACATCAATGGCTTCTGCATGGTAGATTCCATTTAACGGATTATTTTCAGAATAATATTGCTTAGTGGCTCCATCTATGGCAACTCCATTTTTAAACCATTGGTAGGAAACATACTGTTTACTACTATTATCAAACACCAATACATCTTCCCAATACTGACTAATAAGTCCGGGAGTATTAATAATTATAGGCTTGACAATAACTGTTGCAGGATTGTAATTTTCGTTCCCTTCTTGAGAAACAGTAATACTGGCAGTTCCAGAGGTATTTTTAACAAGTATATTATTAGAAATTGAAGCAACGTTATTATTTGTAGACGAATAAGATACTGGGAGTCCGCTACTTGAAGTTGCAGTTAAGGCTAGTTCTGAATTGGAGTCGCATCCAAATATTAATTCTTGATCCCAAGTAATTAATTGATCTGCTTTTATAATTTCAAAAGAAGCATCGTTAAATGTTATGGAGTAATTTGAACCTGCACCTAAGGCTCCAAGTTCAATTGGATAAGAGCCAATAGTTTCTCCAGTAGCTCTACTTAGCGTTCCTGTTATGATAGATTCATCATCTGTTCCTTCAAATCCTGTAGCAGTATATGTAAATATTGGATCTTTTTGCCCATACATTTTATTTTGTCCATTATCTGCAGTAATATTTAATTCTTTTGGAGTAATAGTAAGTTCTGCCGTTAATTCTAAATCATAATGATTTGGTCCTGTAATAATAGCTTTAACCTCATGCGCACCAACATTAATTTGCTCATTATTTATATAGATAACAGAGGTTCCAACAGGAATAGTACCATTAATAAAAATTGACTTTGGTGAGCCATTAAAAACAAAAGTTTTATTATTAAAAATAATACTAGGAGTTGGGGGAGCTGGGTTAATATAAGCAGGAGTAATTTTGAAAGTATTTTCAGAAAAATTAATTAAATAATTATCATTAGCTGTTAAATCTCCTTGTAAAATAGCATAGCTACCTACATTTTCTCCAGTCTCTCTAGTTAATTTACCAGATAGAATACTAGTATCTTCCGTAGGAGCAAGTCCATTTACACTATAGGAAAACTCAGGATCTTCTTCTCCATATACTTTAGATTGATTGGAATCTGCACTAATTGTTAGAATTCTTTGAGTGATGTAAAAATCGGCGCCCTTAAAGTCGATAATATAATTACTATTTGTGGTTAAAGTACCTTGTGTAATAGGGTAGGAACCAATAGCTTCTCCATTAGTTCTTGTTAAGTTACCAGATAAGATACTTTCGGTATCGTTTTCTGCAAGATTTTCAACTGTATAAGTAAGGGTAGGTTCTGGATTTCCGTATTGTTTATTTTGACCTGAATGGGTTGTTATTATTATATTCCGAGGAGAAATATTAAATACCGAACCAGAATAAGAAATAGTATAATTATTTCCAGCAGTTACTGTTCCTTGAAGAATGTTATAGTTTCCTACATTTTCTCCAATTTCTCTAGTGAGGTTTCCTGTAAGAAGCGAAGCATCATCTGAATTTACAAATCCATTTACCGAATAGGTAAGTTCTGGGTCTGAATCTCCGTATACTTTAGATTGATTAGAATCTGCAATAATGTTTAAATCTTTATGCGTAATTTCAAAAGTTTCAGTTATAAAATTAATATCGTAGCCTGTAGCAGAAAGTGTTCCTAATTGAATAGGATAAGTTCCTACATTTTCTCCTGAGGTTCTAGTCAAGCTTCCTGTAAGAATACTCTTATCGTCAGTTCCCATAAAACCAGCTACTGTATACGTAAAAGTAGGATCTGAATCTCCATATACTTTAGCCTGATTTGCATCTGCAACAACAGTTAATAAGTTATTAGAAATAATAAAATCGGCTCCAGTATAATCAATAGTATAATAAGGCCCAGCACTTAGCGTACCAATAAGAATAGGGTAACTTCCAATAGTTTCTCCTGGAGTTCTAGTAAGCGCTCCAGTAAGAATAGAAACATCGTCATTTCCATCAAAACCAGTTGCAGTATATGTAAATACGGGATCTGGATCTCCATAAACTTTTGCTTGACCAGTATTGGCAGTAATGCTAAGTGCTTTTATTTTATTTGCAGTATCTGTAGCGGGAGCTCCTGCTATACCAATATCATTGGTTAAGGTGGCCGATAAGGTAATTATTCCTACAGGAAGGCCACTTAAATCAACTCCAGTTATTTGTTGATTTTCTTCTGTAATAACACCAGTTCCATTAATTGGAGTTCCTCCACCAGAACTAGAAAATGTATAATTGTAAGCACTCCCTATTGTTGCATTTGCAAAAGTAAAGCTAACATTACTTTCATTGTCTTCATTTATAGGATCTTGGTCAATAGAAACAGCGTATCCTTCTGGAGGAGTAATACCATTGTCGGTTATTATAAGTGTTTCTTGCTGAAAACCATCTTTAATAGCGTGAATAGAATATTCAAAGTCCATGGCAACAATTTCTTCCGCTTGTATAATTCCTTCAATACTTGTAGTAACTTTATAACCTCCTTCTATTTTTTCAATGGTAAGTTTTACAGGACTCCCTTCGTTTTCTAGCGTATGAATTGGCGGCAGCATTTCCATAACAACGGTTTCATCGCCTTCTAGAATTCCATCAGGAACTGCCGTTATTTTAAGACTGTCTTTTAATTTTCCTGCGGGAATTATAATAGCATTTGATGAGGTTGTATAATCTGTTCCGTTCCCTGTAGCTGTACCACTAAATTGTAAGGGAACGGTAACTGTAAATTGAGAGGGTTCTCTAATTTCTGCAACAACATAAGCCTCTCCTGCATTTTCATCTACAATAGGGTTATAAATATCCTTTAGTATTAATTCAACTGTAGGAGTATTATTACTATCAATAATTGTATATGTTTTTTGTTGATTTCCATTTTCAGAAGCATTGGTTATATCTAGAATATCTATAATTACAGTTTCATTTCCTTCATTTAAAACATCTGAAATATTATTTAAGCTAATAGACCCCGATAATTCCCCTGGATTAATAACTATATTCTCAGAACTAAGCGTGTAATCCACGCCATTTGTAGCGGTTCCAGAGAAACTTAAGTAAACCGTAACTGGTAACGTTTGCGTTTCACTTAAAGTAGCTTCTATAGCTACGGCTACATTAACACTTTCACTCCTAGAGCTAGGGCTAACACTGAGATTTACCGTAGCTTGGGCGTTAGCTTTATTTAGCATAAAAAAATTGCAAAATATACTTAATAGCAAAATTAAGTAGTAGCTTAATTTAACTTTCATATTGGTTGGTTTTAGAGAATAGTAGACTCTATTAAAAATTAACTAAATAATATATAGAGGAGTGGAGGAGGTTTATTTGAAGTAAATTTATAAAGTCGGATGAGTTTTATAATTTTTAATCGTTAATAGGCAATTTTGGGCGTTAAAAGAATCTTTTCTTTCATATCTTCCTTCATATAAGATGAAAAATCTTTATAAATCTCTAGAAATAAGTTGAATGTTAGCTAGACTTCTCTTAAATGTTAACTACAATTCTGAATTTAAACAAATTGTTAAGAAGCTTCTTTTTTGAATTTTTCACTACGTGTAAGTGTCAATTTATGTGACTTATAGGTAAACACATAAAGTTTGCACCGTTGAAGGAAGATAAAAACATTGATAAGCTATTAGGAAAGTTTTCAAAAGGGAAATGCACATCGGAAGAAGAAAAAATTGTAGATCATTACCTTGATAGTTTTCAGGATACCACAATAGAAAGTATAGAAAATGAGCAAGCTATAAAGCAACGAATCTACCGTAAAATTCAGATGTCTATTGAAGCTAAAAAGCACAAACATAGACAACATCGAAATCGAAAAGTTTTTATCAATATTGCTGCTGCCATTACAGCTATTATTGGAATAGGCGTTTTATTTCAATTATTAACTAAGGAAACTATTTATACTGAAATGGCTGCTTTGGGCGAAAGAAAAACAGTATATCTACCCGATGGGTCAAAAGTGGCTTTAAATGCAGGGAGTACATTACAGTACACTTCAAGTTTTAATGATAAAAAGCGAGAAGTACTTTTAAATGGAGAAGGCTTTTTTGAAGTTTCGCATAATAAGGAAAAACCTTTTATAGTAACTACTACGCATTTAAAAACTAGAGTGCTTGGAACGTCTTTTAATATCAATTCTTATAAGGAAAATAAGGAGGTTAAAGTTAGTGTAGCTACAGGGAAAGTTGAAGTTTCTGTAGCGAATAATCAGAAAGAATATTTAATAAAAAATGAGCAATTAAGATTCAATCCATTAAACAATACTTATAAAAAGGAGTATTACAATTCTGTAAATGATATTGCATGGAAAGACAATATCATTTTGTTTAATGACATCTCTGTTGATAGTGCTTTCAAAAAATTAGAAAAGTGGTTTAATGTTAGTATTGTAGTTACTGATGAAAATCTAAAAAAGGAACATATTAACGGGAAGTTTAAAGATTCAAGCTTAGAAGAGGTACTAGAAGGCTTACAATTCTCTTTACAATTTTCCGTAGAGCATACTAAAGAAAATGAATTAATAATAAAAAAGAAACCTTGATATGAAATAAAAAAGCATAAAAAAGCCCTTTCTGCTGGCACAGAAAAGGGCGAAAATCGTCTAAAAAAGTTATCAACTAACCTAATAGAAAATTTATAATGAAACATCCATACTTTATAACAAGCATAACTATATGTTATTTGGATGTTCTATGTGATCGTTAAAAACAATTAAACAAACACATGAAATCAAAAATACAAAAAAGAGAAAAAAAACTTTCTTTTACACGCACTATTTATTTGAGTTTGCTAACCATCTTATCAGTTTGGAGTAGCTACGCAAATATTTCTGAAGACGAAAAAGTAACTCTAGATTCATCTAATGAGACTTTAATAAATATATTGTCTTCCATAGAAAATCAAACCTCTGTTTCTTTTGTTTATGGAGATGATGTAAAACAACTTCATTTAAAACGCTCTATTAATTATAGTAATGAGCCTCTTCTAATGGTTTTAAATGACATTGCAAAAAAATTTCAAGTTTCCTATAAAAAAATTAATAAAACCATTGCTATTAGTACAAATAAAGTGGCTATTCAAGAAAAGCAAATTAAAGGTACAGTAACAGATAACACTGGAGTACCATTAATGGGAGTAAGTGTAATGCAAGAAGGAACTGCTAATGGAGTTACTACCGATTTTGATGGGAATTTTACAATCAATGCACCTATTGGAAGTACATTGGTGTTTACTTATGTAGGAATGAAAACTATAAATATTGCTGTAAAATCTTCTACAAACACTATGTCGGTTACCATGGAAGCAGATCAAGAAATGCTTGATGAGGTTGTGGTAATTGGATATGGAGAAACCAGTAAGGAAACTTTGATTGATGCGGTAAATAAGGTGGATCCAAAATCTATAGAAGAGCGCCCTGTATCTAATGCGGCAAATGCATTGCAAGGTGTTAGTCCAGGGTTAAACGTAACACAGTCTTCTGGAAAGCCAGGAAGTGAACCTCGATTAAACATTCGTGGATTTACTTCTATCAATGGTGGGTCTCCTCTTATTATTGTAGATGGAGTTGAAGGAGATATTAATAGTTTAAATCCAAACGATATTGAATCGATAAGTGTTTTAAAAGATGCGGGTTCTTCTGCTATTTATGGTGCTAGAGGAGCTTTTGGGGTGGTTTTAGTAACTACAAAAAAAGCTAAAAAAGGAAATATTACTGTAGATGTTAGTAATACCACGGTAATAAGTTCGCCTACTATTAATACAGACTTTGTTACAGACCCATATAAAGCGGTAACGCTGGTTGATGAAGCATTTAGAACTGCAGTTGGTAGAAATTATACTGGATATACAGAGGCAGATTATGCAGCATTATTAGAAGTCTCAAAAGATCCTTCAAAGGCTAGAGTAATAAGCGATTATAGAAACGGAAAGTTACAATATGTACATTATGGAGCAACCGATTGGTGGGATACTTTCTTTAGAGATTCATACCCTTCAAATATTACAAATGTATCCATTTCTGGAGGTTCAGATAAAGTAAAAAGTTATTTTTCTTATAGAAATTATCAAGCTACTGGAATTTTAAAAGTTCAAGACGATCAGTACAAACAATATAATTTACGAGGAAAAATTGATGTTGAAGTTAATGATTGGTTGACATTCTCTAATAATATGCAATACAATAGCGCAAATGATGTAGAGCATGGTGGAAGTCAATATGGATGGAGAGATGTTTGGGGAAGTTTAATTTGGGTACATGCTTTACCTTCTTATATGCCTACCAATCCAGATGGTTCTGCTCTGTGGAGAACAGAATTAAATAATTATACTGTAGGAGATGGAGTCTATGCCTCTTTATTACAAGGTAAATCAAAACAGGTAACAGATGATACTGAGTTTTCTAATATTGCAACCGCAAAGTTAAATCCGCTTCCAGGTTTTGATATAACGGCAAGTTACGCTATTCGTAAGGTTACATTTAATCGTTACCAACGCTCAACAAGAATTCCTTATTCTATTTTTGTGGATGATATTAATACCTTCGGAAGTGATAAGTTAACAGAATACAATAACAGTTCTAGTTATAATGCGTTTAATATTTTTGGAGAGTATAAAAAGCAATTAGGAAATCATTCCTTAACTGGAATGGTTGGTTTTAACCAAGAGAATTATCAAATAAAGAGTATTGAGGCTAGTAAGCAAAACAGTATTTCTGATGATTTAAACTCGTTAGGCTTAGCAACTTCTAATGCAGAAACAACAGGGAGTGCTTCTGAATGGGCTTTACAAGGATTGTTCTACAGATTTTCATACGATTTTAAAAAGAAATATTTAATAGAATTTAATGGTCGTTATGATGGTTCTTCAAGATTTCCAGAGGAACATAGGTGGGGATTCTTCCCTTCTGTATCTGCAGGATGGATTGTTAGTAAAGAAGATTTTTTTGATGGAATAAACGATACTTTTAGCCTTTTAAAATTAAGAGCTTCTTACGGTTCGTTAGGAAATCAAAATATATCCGATTATGCATACATTCCAACATTAAACAAAGGGATTAATACAGGATATGCTATAGATGGCTCAACCTTAGGTTATATTGAATCTCCAGGATTAAATCCAAACGAAATTACTTGGGAGGAAGTAAAAACACTCAACTTGGGGGTAGACGTTGGATTTTTTAATAATAGTTTAACGGCTGGTTTTGACTGGTTTCAAAGAGATACAGATGGAATGTTAACTGCTGGAGCTACCTTACCAAGTGTTCTAGGAACTTCTTCTCCTCAAGAAAATGCAGCCGATTTAAGAACTCGCGGATTTGAATTATCATTAGGGTACAATAAAACATTTCAGGTAGCAAATTCTCCTTTTAATTTTTCTATAACAGGAACGCTTTCAGATTCTGAAACCATAATTACTCGTTTTGACAATCCAAGTAATAGTTTATTAGATTTTTATGAAGGAATGACTATTGGAGAGTTGTGGGGATATCATATAGATGGATTGTTTCAATCGGAAGAAGAAATAGTAGGACATGCCGATCAAACTCGTGTTTCAAACAGAATTATGGCTGCTGGAGGATTGCAACCAGGAGATGTTAGATATGTAGATTTAAACGGAGATGGTGTTATTAACGAAGGAGAAAATACTGTAGATAATCCTGGAGATAGACGAATTATTGGAAATTCAGCTCCTCATTATTTATATAGTTTTAAAGTAAGTTCTTCTTGGAAAGGGTTTGATATCTCTGCTTTTTTCCAAGGAGTAGGGCAACAAGATTGGTATCCAAATACCGATTCAAGAACATTTTGGGCTATGTATAACCGTCCATACGATTCTTTTATACGTAAGGATTTAGCAAATAATATTTGGAGTCCAGAAAATCCAGATGCATACTTTCCAAGAATGTTCGGGTACATTGCACTTTCAGACAATGATGCTTTAGGTGCTGTAAACGATAGATATATTCAGGATATTTCATATTTGCGACTCAAAAACTTGACTGTTGGATATACTATTCCTAAAAATATTATCGATAGGCTACCTTTTACAAAATTCAGAATTTATTTTAGTGGAGAGAACTTGTTAACATTCTCAAAATTAACAGATTATATTGATCCAGAAGCAGCAAGTAATTCAGTGAATTTAAATGCTCCTTCAACTTCTACTAATAGAAGTACAGCGCAAACTGTACCATTTTCAGAAATCTATTCCTTAGGAGTTTCACTTCAGTTTTAATAAATAATAAAATAATAAATAGTAAAGATGAAACATAAAATTTACATACTATCATTCATAATTAGCTTATTATTTATAAGCTGTAGCGATGAATATTTAAACAAGGAACCTCTCTCTGAAGTCACAGAAGATAGTTTCTTTTTAAAAGCAAGCGATCTAGAGCTTTATACCAATGGTTTTTACAGAATGTTTCCAGAAGCATCTATTTATAATGGAGATGAAAGAGCTGGGGAGATTATTACTACTACTTTAAGTGAAGAAGTAAGAAGTGCCCGCCTAATTCCTACTAGTGGAGGAGGATGGAATTGGGATTATTTAAGAGACATTAATTATTTTTTAGATAATTATGAAAAGTGTGATGATGAAAGTGCTAAAAGGCATTATAGTGGTGTTGCACGTTTCTTTAGAGCCTATTTTTATTTTGAAAAAGTGAAACGTTTTGGAGATGTACCATGGTATGAAAAAACCATAGATCCTACAGATACAGAAAGTTTACAAAAACCTAGAGATAGTAGACAATTTGTAGTAGATAAGATTATTGAAGATCTAGATTATGCTATTGAAAACCTAAACGAAGAAGTACAAGCATACAGAATTACTAAATACAGTGCTTTGGCTTTAAAATCAAGAGTAGGACTTTACGAAGGTACTTTTGAAAAATATAGAGGGGTAAGTAATTATGAAAAATACTTACAAGCATCTGTAAGTGCTTCTTTAGTATTAATGAACGATTCTCCTTATGGTGTTTATAGTACTGGAGATACTAGGAATGATTATATGAATTTATTCAATTCGCATGATGCGCAAACAAGTGAAATGATTTTAAGTCGACAGTTTGATCAAGCAGTAGCGGTAGATCATAATGTAAATTACTATACAACCACTTCATCTTATGGGCGTCCAGGAATGCCAAAAGCCTTGGTAAATAGCTATTTAATGGTAGATGGATCTCGTTTTACAGATCAAGCAAATTACAATCAGATTTTCTTTACAGATGAGGTAGCAAATAGAGACCCTCGTTTATCTCAAACAATCCGTACGCCTGGATATATTAGAAAAGGAGAAAGTATCGAGTTGGCTCCAAATTTAGGGGCAACCATGACAGGATATCAACTAACAAAATATGTTACAGAGCCTGTTTATGATACCAATGATGAATCGATTACAGATTTACCAATCTTAAGATTTGGAGAAGTGTTGTTAAATTATGCAGAGGCAAAAGCAGAATTAGGAACCATTGCGCAAGCAGATCTAGATGTTTCAATTAAACTTCTTAGAGACCGTGTAGGAATGCCTAATTTATCCATGGCAGATGCAAACAGTAATCCAGATACTTTTATGGAAGATCAATATCCTACAGTTTCTGGGGCTAATAAAGGTTTGGTTTTAGAAATTAGAAGAGAAAGACGTATTGAATTGTATATGGAAAACTTCCGTTGGGATGATATTGTACGTTGGAAATCTGGACAAACAATTACGCAATCTTTACGTGGTTTATACTTTCCAGGTGTTGGGGAATACGATCTTGATGCTGATGGTAACACAGATGTAGTTTTATATGAAGGAGAAACACCAGATATAAGTGGAGAAGGGGTACAGTATATAAAATTAGGTTCGGATCTTTATTTAGATGAAAATAACTTAGTGAATCCACAACCAGATTTTAATAATAGATCTTTTAATGAAAATAGAGATTATTTATATCCAATCCCTAGAGTTGAACTACAATTAAATCCAAACCTAACACAAAACCCAGGATGGGAATAATATTGATAAGTATGAAACATATATTTAAAATAATTAGTGTACTTTTTATAGCTGTTTTTTCACTAAAAAATTATGCACAAGCAACACCTGTAAAAGTAATGACTACCAATATTCGATATGCTAGTCCAAACGATGGGATTAATATTTGGGATAACAGAAAAGACTGGTTATGCGAGCATATTAATTTTGAAGAAGTAGATATTCTTGGAGGACAAGAAGTAATATATACTCAACTTCAAGATATGATTACCAGATTACCAGACTACAGTTATGTAGGAATAGGAAGAAATGGAGGAAAAGAAGGAGAATTTTGTCCAGTATTTTACAAAAAGGATAAATATGAGCTTTTGGATAGTAATACCTTTTGGCTTTCTGAAACTCCAGAAAAAGAGAACTCTAAGGGTTGGGATGCTGCTTTACCAAGAATTGTAACTTGGGTTAAATTAAAAGATAAAAATACTAGTAAAGTATTTTATTTTTTCAATACACATTTTGATCATAAAGGAGAAGTAGCTCGTTTAAAAAGTGCAGATCTTCTTATAAAAAAGACTCAAGAAATTGCTGAGGCAGTACCTTTTTTTGTAACAGGAGATTTTAATTTCCCTCCTTCAGTAGAAGCATATACAGTTATATCAAAAGAAAATAATGAAGATTATATTTTAAAAGACACCCATAATAATGCACAAAAAAATTATGGGCCAAAGTATACTTTTAATGGTTTTAATTTAGAACCAGATGAAAATAGAGAACGTATAGATTACATTTTCTATCATGGAAATATTGCTATAAACAAACACCACGTTATTGATGGTCAACGTGGAGCCAAGTATATTTCAGATCATTTCCCAATTATTGTAAATGCTATTGTAAAATAGTTTGTTGATTTAATTCCATAAGATGCTTAGCAACTATTGCTAAGCATCTTTTTATTTAAACATTTTCATAACAATAGCATAAAGAAAATTAAATCTAAATAATCCTAAGACCTCATAAATTTATACTTCTCAATAACAAGCCAAATGACCCCATCCGATAAAAACTTCTTACTTATAAAATCGCTTGAACAAAGAGATGAGCGGGCGTTAAAACAACTCTATACACTACTCCCCATCTGTAAGACAGTTTAAATATATATCTAATTATTTATGATGCTATTCTTTTTGTATTATAAATTTGATCAGGTGGTACTTTTCCTATTTCAGTATGCCTTCTTTTGGTGTTATAGAATTCAATAT
>NZ_JBSXNL010000028.1:0-76708 GCF_056857615.1 Galbibacter sp. L-19 | reverse complement strand
ATTGAATTCTATAACACCAAAAGAAGGCATACTGAAATAGGAAAAGTACCACCTGATCAAATTTATAATACAAAAAGAATAGCATCATAAATAATTAGATATATATTTAAACTGTCTTACAGATGGGGAGTAGTGTAATATCTTAGGAGTAATATCATTCCAAAAAAATTAAAATCTAAAATTAGTTTTAGTTATTAACTATATAAACATATATATCTTTTTCTTTTTTAAAATTTAAAATAAAAATGGTGGTTATTATAGTGTGTTTATATGTAGCAAAACTTTTTTGAAGTTTGTTTGTTGTCTTTATTTATACCGACTTATAAAAAGCTATTAACAACTTATTTTTTTCTAAAGGATTGAAAAAGAATTAATTTTAAAATTTAGTTCACAGTTGTCAACAACTCAACTAACATAAAATTTTTAATAAGTAGGTTATCTATTTATGTTAATAACTGTTGAAAAGTGGTTAATGAAATGTAGATTAAAAAGAACACTTTACACTTGCGTAATTGAATTAATTTTACAAATTGAAGTTGCTTATTACAAATGCAAATTTATTTAATAGATTTCATCATATAAATATCAACAAAATGAGGGGTTTGTTAATTATCTGATAATTAAGTTTTTGTAAAATTAAATAAACATTGGTGTTTATAATTATAAAAATTATGAAGTGTATCTTTATAAGATACCTTAGAAACACTTATAAAAATACTTTTAAATTTTATAAACAATACTTTAAGCCCTGCTATATAGGTAATTCACTATTTACTACCTTTGTTATGAACAATTTTAAAGATGAAACATCCATGTCAAATTTTTAGATACACAGAAGAATTACTATTGGGATGTTCCATATAACCATTAAAATGAAATAAAAGAAATATATGAAAATAGCTATAGGAAATGACCACGCAGGAACCGATTATAAATTTGCAGTTGCAGCTTTTTTAAAAGAACGAAATATTGAAGTTGAAAATTTTGGAACCGATGAAGCGTCAAGTGTAGATTATCCAGATTTTGCAAATCCAGTAGCAAAAGCGGTAGATACTAAAGCGGTAGATTTTGGAATTCTTATTTGTGGTAGCGGAAATGGAGTTGCAATGACTGCCAATAAATATGCAAATGTAAGAGCTGGTTTATGTTGGACTAAAGAAATAGTAGCTTTAATAAGAGCTCATAACAATGCTAACATACTGTGTATTCCAGCACGTTTTACGGCTATTCCACAAGTTTTAGAAATGGTAGATACTTTTTTAAATACAGAATTTGAAGGTGGAAGACATCAAAATCGCATTGATAAAATAGCGCTTCATTGTTAACATGCACACACATCATAATCATTCTCATACGCCTTTAAAGGGTAGAAATCTTTTATTTTCTATTGTTTTAAATATATTAATTACTGCATCTCAAGTGGTTGGAGGTTTGGTATCTGGAAGTTTAGCATTACTTTCTGATGCGCTTCATAATTTAACCGATGTTATTTCTTTAGTAATTAGTTATATAGCAAATAAGCTTACAGGAAAAGAAGCATCTACAAACCGAACTTTTGGATATAAAAGAGCAGAGATAATTGCCGCTTTTGTAAATGCATCTACTTTAATTATAATTGCGGTTTTATTAATAATAGAAGCTGTAAAGCGTTTTTTTGATCCTCAAACTATACAATCGGAATTGGTTATATGGCTTTCTGCTTTTGGAATTTTGGCAAATGGTTTAAGTGTATTATTATTAAAAAAAGATGCCGCTAGAAATATTAATATGAAATCTGCTTATATACACTTATTAACAGATATGTTAGCAAGTGTTGCAGTACTTATTGGAGGCTTGGTAATGAAGTATTTCCAGTTGTTTTGGGTTGATAGTGTTCTTACATTTTTAATTGCCGTATACTTGGTTTTTGTAGGTTTTGATTTATTAAAAACATCTACAAAAATGCTTATGCTGTTTACTCCTGAAAATATTGATATTAAAGAAATTGTAAAAGAAGTTCATAAAGTAGCTAAAGTAAATAAATTACACCATATTCATGTATGGTGTTTAAATGATGATGAACTACATTTAGAAGCTCATTTAGATTTTAAAGAAGATGTTACTTTAACCGAATTTAATATAGTTTTAGAAAAAATAGAAGTTATTTTACATGATAAATTTGGAATAAACCATGTAAATATTCAACCAGAATACAATAAAGAAGATCCTAAAGATTATATAGTTCAAGATTGATTTTTTTAAAATAGTATTTAGTACTAAGTATTAAGAATCAAGATTTTAGGGTTTGATATCATTAATGTACGAGTAAAAATACAAGACCGCTTCGCTATAAGAAAAAAGACTAAATTTTAACTACCACAAAATAAATAGTTTAAAGAAATAGCCTTTCTAAAATCCTGTTTTTATTTATTTTTATTAATAGCAAGGCTTCTATTTTGAAAACCCCATTTAGATCTTTATATAATTGTAATTCAATAAATTACGTTAACTTTTATAACACAACAATAATTTGATATTAAGAATTTTCTAGTATTGTAAGTAGTTTTTCAATTTAACAACTTATCCCTTCCTTTAAAAAGCTTTCTATTAAAGCACACAGAATAAATCATTCGTGAATTAGTGGCAAATAGATTTTATATTCGGTACGAGCGTGATGCTTTCGCTAGCTGCGATATTAAGAACCAAGAATCAAGATTTTCAGGTTTGATATCATTAATGTACGAGTAAAAATACAAGACCGCTTCGCTATAAGAAAAAAGACTAAATCTTAACTATCACAAAATAAGTAGTTAGATGAAATAGCCTTTCTAAAATCCTCTTTTTATTAATAGCAAGGGTTCTATTTTGAAAACCTTATTTGAACATTTATATAATTGTAATTCAATAAATTACGTTAAATTTTATAACACAACAATAATTTGATATTAAGAATTTTCAAGTATTATAAACAGTTTTTCAGTTTTTCAATTCAACAACTTATCCCTTATTTAGGAACGTTTATCATTATATTTATCCTATTAAAAAATTCTGTTTTGAATTAATATTCATGGATAAATGATTGTATCTTTGATACTATCAAATGATAGTATTAAAATGAATCCTCCTTACCAAATAACTCCAGAAATTCTAAGATTAATAACCTCTATTTCAGAAAAAATAGGAGAAATAAATGCAACTTATCTAAATAGACCTTCTCCTAAATTAAGAAAAGAGAACAAGATAAAAACTATTCACTCTTCATTAAAAATAGAAGGAAATAGTTTAACAGAAGAGCAGATAACAGCACTTCTTGAAAAGAAAAGAGTTATTGGACCCAAAAAAGACATACTTGAAGTTTTAAATGCAATAGAAATTTATGAAAAATTAAACCAATATAATCCTAACAACGAAAAATCATTTTTAAAAGCGCATCAAAATTTAATGAAAAACCTAATTGAAGATGCTGGAAAATACAGAAAACAAGGTGTTGGAATTATAAAAGGTTCAAAAGTCGAACATTTAGCACCACCTTTTGAAAACGTATCATTTTTAATGAAAGACCTTTTCAAATACTTAAAAAATTCACAAGAAATCGAATTAATTAAAAGCTGTGTTTTTCACTATGAAATGGAATTTATTCATCCATTTTTAGATGGAAACGGCAGAATGGGAAGATTATGGCAAACTTTAATTTTAATGGAGAAATATCCAATCTTTGAGTTTTTGCCTTTTGAATCTATGATTAGCAATAATCAAGATAAATATTACAAAGCA
The DNA here is from genome assembly GCF_056857615.1 of Galbibacter sp. L-19. NCBI lineage: Bacteria > Pseudomonadati > Bacteroidota > Flavobacteriia > Flavobacteriales > Flavobacteriaceae > Galbibacter > Galbibacter sp. L-19. Next base: position 72,955 of record NZ_JBSXNL010000028.1, on the reverse strand, counting down.
TCAAATCAAAGTGATAAATCAGGAAAATCAACTAAATTTATCGAGTATATGCTGACAGTAATTAATCTTTCAATTAATAAGTTATTGGATTTTAATAATCGAACGTTGACCGAGAGTGACCGACTCGAATATTTTATATCACTAAATAAAAAAGAGTTTTCAAGAAAAGATTATATGAATATTTTTAAAGATATTTCTTCTTCAACAGCAAGTAGAGATTTAAAAAAAGGATTGGAGTTAAATCTATTTAAAAAAATTGGAGAAAAAAATAAAACCAAATATAAAATAACAGGGAACAGCATCGTACCCTAAGATAGTGAGGATTGGTCATAAAATGGAAGTTTTTATATTCGGTACGAGCGTGATGCTTTCGCTAGCTGGATATTAAGAACCAAGAATCAAGATTTTCAGGTTTGATATCATTAATGTCCGAGTAAAAACACAAGACCGCTTCACTATAAGAACAAAGACTAAATTTTAACTACCTCAAAATAAGTAGTTTAAATAAATAATATTTCAAAAATCCTCTTTTTATTAATAGCAAGGGTTCTACGTGGAATGGATTAAATTATTTTTCTTTCAATACCTCTTAGGTTTATCTTGAGGGAGTTGATTATTTTTTTTAAAATTTAGCTATACTTATTCTTAAACCAAACCTTTTGCCATTCTCGTTTGAGCACTAAAAATGTAACGTTTTCAGATAGTTTTACAACATCACTTCCGTCTAGCGATTTTACTTCATTTTCCGAAACATCAATAATATATAGAAAGTTTAAATAATCGGTAAAACGGTCGTTAATCAATAAAAAAATTAGTTCGTGGAGATCTCTTTTTAATTTTTCAGGAGAAATAGTACTATTATATTCTTCTTCTAAATTAGCTAATTTTAAATCCTTATTTAACTGAATAATTAGTTTTTTATACAGCTTTTCATCGGATGCTGTTTGTAAAAGTTGGGTGCTATTTAAAAAATCAAATTTCATTTCTACTTTTTTATACGTGCTTCATTTTGTTTTACAAATGCATCCCATCCAGAATAACTTTTTGTAGAAGTTACTTTTCCGCTGTTGTAAAAATGACAAACAGCTGCTGCTAATCCATCGGTGGCATCTAAATTTTTTGGTAATGTTTTCAAGTTTAGTAGGCTTTGAAGCATTTTAGCAACTTGTTCTTTACTAGCATTTCCACTACCAGTAATTGCCATTTTTATTTTTTTTGGGGAATATTCGGTAATTGCTATTTGTCTTGATAATCCCGCTGCCATTGCTACACCCTGTGCCCTTCCTAATTTTAACATTGATTGGACATTTTTACCAAAAAAAGGAGCTTCAATAGCAATTTCATCTGGGTGATGTGCTTCTATAATACCAATAGTATGTTCAAAAATTTTCTGAAGTTTTAAATAATGATCGGTGTACTTTTTTAAGATTAATTCATCCAATTGTATCAATTCCATTTTAGGTCCCACACATTTTATGAGTCCGAATCCCATAATGGTAGTTCCTGGATCTATTCCTAATATAATGCGCTCTTTTTTAGACAAATTTTTTAGTTAAAAGTTATAGTATATATAAGCTAAGATACTTTTTTAAGTTAGAAAACAAAGCTAACCAAAACACATCATATTATTCTACTTTTAAAATAATAGGAAGCTGTATTTTTATATTTACAGGAATGTTTCTTTTAAGTGCTGGATATACGCGTGGCAAAGTTTCTACACTACTGGCAATTAATGTATCTATTTCTGGAATTTCTTTAGCTACTTTTTTATTTTTTTTAATCTGAAGAATACTAACATTACCCTCTTTTCCAATAAGTAATTGCACATTAATAGTATCGTTTAAATTTTTATGAGTTACCAAATGGCTTGCACTTAATGTAGCTAAAAAGTGTTGGGTAAAAGTTTCTTGAAAGCATTGTCGCTGCTCATTTCTATGGGCAGTTTCATCACAATTTTCAAACAGCGGATATTGGTCAACATCGTTCCAATTTATACTCTGCCGTTCTCTTTTTATAATTTCTTCTTTAGCTTTTTTTTCTGAAGTAAAAAGCTCACAAGAAACCATTAATAAGCAAAAAAGAATTACCCCAAACTTCTGCATGAAAATACTTTAAAGTCGAAAATTACAATTTTTTTAGGGTAAATAGTAATAAATGAAGTTTTAGCTGAAATTTTTATTGGTCTTAGATAGAATTTAGAGCTTAACAATTTATTTCAGGCCCTTTTATTTTTTATAAATCTAAGCTACAAATTCACAAATCTATTTTTACGTTCTCAAGAAATTCTTCAGAGGATGAAAACCACATATCCGTAATTCTGTGGTAAAAAATCTTCAGGCTACTATAAAAACAGTACTACCTTTAAATCTCTTATTGAAGGTTTTATTCCCTAGAGCTTGTCCTGAGTATCTTGAAGGGTTCTACGTCGAAAAGGATTAAATAATACCTCATAGGCTTACCTCGAGCTAGTTGATTTTTGAGCGGATTAATTATTAAAATGAATTTACTTTACTTAATTGGCAGCAAGATGAATCTCATCTTTTAATTCTGAAATCCGTTTTTTAGCATAGTCGCTATAGATTTTTATGTTTGGAAACTTATAGATAAAATCTTCAAATAATTGAAGTCTGTAATTAGAATCTCCATAATATTTATCAGAATAAAAACAGACATGATACAGCGCAAAATAATTTGTATCATCTTGAGCATATGCTTTTTTATAATAATCTATTGCGAGTTTGATATCCTTTTCATCTAAAGCAATTTGTGCCAAGGCTGTATATTCAGTATTAAAATTTACTTTTTGAATTTCAATAGCTGTTTTATAATTAGTTTTAGCACTATCATATTGTTTCTCCCGCCAATAGAGCTTCCCTAAGCCACGATATCCTTCTGGATCGCCATTATCTATTTCAACTATTTTTTTGTAACACTCAAAGGCTTCGTCGTATTTCCATACAAATTGGTAGCATTCGGCTAAATTTTTATAGATATATGTTTTGTGTTGTTTTAATTCAATAAGCTTTTCAAAATATGGAATAGCAGGTTCTTTTTCGCCATTATTAAAATAAGCTAAGGCTTTTAAATTGTTTAAATCTATAGAATTTGGAGCCATTTTTAACCCGATATCGGCATATTTATGTACCGAATCTAACTGCCTTTGTATTAAATGATGCTTCCCTATTTGGTAGATATTTTTAATACTAGTGCTATCCAAATTATAACTCCTTTTATATAAACCAATAGCTTGAAAAGGATTTCCTTCTACATCCTCTATTAATCCAAGTTGATACATATAAAAAGGATTTGGGGCATCGGTAGCAAATAACCTATAATAAATCATTCTAGCCTTTTTAAAATATAACTTTCCTAATTCATTTTGAGCAACAAATAAAGTAGTATCTAATTTTATAGCTTCTAGATATTGCTTTTCGGCTTTATCATAATTTCCTAGTGCATTATAGGCTCTAGCAATTTGTAATTGCGATTTTGCAGTATGAATTTCGGAATATAAGTTGATGGCTTTTGTATAATTTCCTTTTTTAAACTCGTTTTCTGCAGTGGTTAAAGTCGGAACTTGCGCCCCGACTTTCATCAAACTAATTAATAAAATGTAAACAATAGCTTTTTGCATATTTAGCTTAATTTAAACACAATAGGATATGCAAAAGTTACTGGATGTAAATTTCCGTTTTGGTCTTTTCCCGGGAGAAAAGTTGGCAAAGCTTCTATAATTCTTCTCGCTTCTAAATCTAAAGAAGCTGCTGGAGCTCTTGAATTTAAAATAGTAACCGAACCATCAATATTAATTCTGAAATTAATATACACCCGTCCTTGGATTCCATTGTTTTGAGCCTCCAATGGATATTTAAAGGTAGCTCTAACGTGGTTGTCTATTTTTTCTTTAAAACATTCAAATTGGAGTTCTTGAGCAAGTCCTTCGCAATCTTTAAACATTGGTTTTACTGGAATTACTGTAAAAGGAATGTCTTCTCCTTGGTCTATTTTACTAGCATCAAACTTCTTGTCGGTATTATATTTTTTATTGGAAGTCTTTACAGCTAAAGAAAATATTTGTTTTCTTAATTCTGGAGATAATTCTTCATCGGAGCTTTCTAAAGCAGCTTCTAGCTCTCTTACTTGCTCTTCAATAGACATTTGTTTTTCTGTAATTATACTTTCTTCTTTTTCACAAGAAGTATAAAAAAGCATACTTAAAACCATAGGAATAAGCACTAAATACTTGAGTTGCCATACTTTTTTAGATTTCGATTTTTGTAACATAACGATTCGTTTTTTGATTAATGATTGATTAAAAAAATGATTGATGAAGGAGATTCTGTCTGTTTTAAAAACTTCTTCTAATAACAGTTGGTAATGCTCCTTTTTGTTGTTTTTAACGGTTTTTGCATCGGCGATGAACTCGTGCAATTCGGTAATTCGGGCTTGGTAGATATAAATAAGCGGATTAAACCAGAATACAATTCGTAAGATTTCAAAAAAGATAAGATCTAACGAATGTTTTTCTTTTATATGTACCAACTCATGCTCAATTATATGTTTGTGTTCTTTTTGTAAGAGCGATTTTCCAATAAAAATATCTTTAAAGAACGAAAAGGCAGCATCTTCTTTAGCAACTTCTATGCGGTTGTAGCCTTCAAAATAGCATGTTTTTCCTTCTTTTTTTAAATGCTGAATTTGAAGTAGTTTATATAAAAACCATAGTAAACTAATTACACTTCCAATAATAAAAATCCACTCCAAAATGCTCAATGTCGGAATTAATGATGCTTCAACTACATTAACAGAATTATCCTTAGCAGTTAATACTATTTCGGGAAGTAAAAACATATAATTTTGAGGTACGGTAGTTTTAAAACTTTCCAATTCTACAAACGGTAGAATAACCGATAATAGGGGTGTTAACAGCAAATATGCTCTGTTCCAGTTAAAAAAGGTTTCTTTTTTTAGGAAGAAATCATAAATAACTAAAAACAATAATTGAAAAGCGATGGTTTGGATAATGTAAGTCATAATTATTCTTTTTCGTTTTCCATTTCTTTTAAAATAGCCTCCATTTCTTTTAAGCTGATGTCGTTTTTCTTTACAAAAAAGGATACCATACTCTTAAAAGAACCTTGAAAGTATCCATCTACCAATTTGTTAATAGATTGATTGCTGTACTCCGATTTCTTAGTCAGCGGAAAATAAATATAGCCTTTCCCTTCCTGTTCATGATCCACAAAACCTTTACTTTCCAAAATTCTAACAATGGTAGAAACTGTATTATAAGCTGGTTTTGGTTCTGGTAATTCTTTTATAATGGCTGCTACATTGGCACGCTCTAGTTGCCATAATATGTGCATTACTTCTTCTTCTGCTTTTGTAAGTTGCTTCATTAAACTAAGTTTTTAGTTGAATTGTGATTACAAATATAACTAAATATTTAGTTTAAACTATTTTTTTAGTTAAAAAATCTGATTTTTATATAAAAAAGGCTCTTAATGCGTAACAAATACTCCGTATATTAGTCAGATAAATAAAAAGATAAATGGACATTTTACTTGTTGTAATCGGATTCTTATTTGTAATTATAGGTATTTTAGGTAGTTTTTTACCAGTACTTCCTGGGGCGCCTATTAGTTGGGTAGGACTTTTATTACTCTATTTAACCAAAGCCATTCCTAACAATTGGTGGCTTTTGGGAATTACTTTAGCAGTAGCTATAGGAGTTGTAGTAGCAGATTATATTATTCCTGTTGCTGGTACCAAGCGTTTTGGCGGTAGTAAATACGGAATGATAGGGACAACAGTTGGGTTAATTGTTTCTATTATTTTCCCAATTTTAGGATTATTCGGTATTGTAATTTGGCCTTTTGTAGGTGCTTTTGTTGGAGAGCTACTTAATAAAGCTGATAATAAAACCGCTCTCAAAGCTGCTTTTGGCTCTTTCCTCGGTTTTTTAACTGGAACCTTTTTAAAGTTTGTAGTGGCTATAGTTTTTTTAGGAATTTATATAGCCAAAGTATGGGAGTTTAGAAGTTTGTTGTTTTAATCTCTCATTAAGGGTTTTATTCCCCAGAGCCTGTGCTGAGTTTACCAAAGGGCTCTGCATCGAAATGGGATTAATTTGTTTGCTTTGAATACCTCGTAGGCTTACCTCGAGGTAGTTATTTTTTCCCTTTTTACTTCTTATAATTAATGTTATTTTAAGCCTAATTTATACGTATTAAGCAAACGGATATTCCCTAACTTTGCAGTATGTACGCACTTGTAGATTGTAATAACTTTTATGCTTCTTGTGAGCGGGTTTTTCAGCCTCAGCTTAACCACAAGCCTATTGTAATACTTTCTAATAATGATGGTTGTGTTATTTCGCGTAGCGATGAAGCTAAAAAAATTGGCGTACCAATGGGTGCACCCGCTTTTAAATACAAAGATTTTTTTAAGAAACATCACATCCATGTTTTTTCGTCTAATTATCCCTTATATGGCGATATGAGTTCTAGGGTGATGAATATTTTAAAACAATTCACCCCACTGGTGGAGCACTACAGTATTGATGAGGCTTTTTTAAAGTTTGAAATGTATGCTAAAATTGATTTCTCTTTGGAAGGAAATGCTATTAAAGAGCGTATTTTTAAATGGACAGGGATGCCAATTAGCATTGGTATTGCTCCAACAAAGGCACTTACTAAAGTTGCTAATAAAATTGCAAAAAAATACAAAGAACGTACTAATGGGGTGTATGTAATAGATACGGAAGAGAAACGGATTAAAGCGCTCCGTTGGACAAAAATTGAAGATGTTTGGGGAATTGGCCGTGGTAATACACGCCGATTGGAAGTTAGAGGGGTTAAAACCGCTTTAGATTTTACACTTTTAGACGATACTTGGGTACGGAGTAATTTGGGGGTTGTTGGACTTCGTTTAAAGAAAGATTTACAAGGAGAGCCTACTCTAGCACTCGAAAATGATGTTACTGCACCCAAAAAAGCAATTGCAACCACAAGAAGCTTTGAATATACTTTTTCGGATCTGGATAATTTAAAAGAACGTATTTCTACCTTTGCCGGAAGTTGTGCCGAAAAGCTTAGAAAACAACATAGCAGCTGTAATTTTATATATGTTTTTTTAAGAAGCGATCGTCATAAAAAAGAAGAACAACAACACCGCCCAGGTTTATTAATAACCTTGCCCTATCCTACAGATTCTACACTTACACTTGTAAAATATGCAACGCAAGCAGTAGAAAGTATGTATGAAAAAGGAATAAAATACAAAAAAGCAGGCGTGGTAGTTTCTGGTTTGGTACCAACAAATGCCCGACAATTAGATTTGTTTTTAGAGGAAAATCCAAAACATCATGAATTGATGAAAACTATTGATGGAATTAATAATAAATATGGAAATTTAAAAATACGTATTGCAAATCAGGATTTAAAGCGAACATGGAAAATGAAACAAGAACACCTTTCTCCTCGCTATACTACAAATCTAGACGATATTATAAAGGTGCGTTGAAATTTCACAAAACCTTTGATGGTAATATTATAGACAGATAAATATCCATGTTTAATCCCTCATAGAGGGTCTAATTCCCCAGAGCCTGTGCTGAGTTTACCGAAGGGCTCTGCGTCGAAATGAGTTAAATTTGTTTCCTTTGAATACCTCGTGGGCTTGCCCCGAGGTAGTTGATTTTTAGACACACAATGGAATGATTATTTGTAGATTCCATACAACCAAAAATAAGCACATGAAAGACGATAAATTGATTTTTTTTAAGCCCGATGCCGATGCTTCTTTAGAATTACAAGTAGCGGAAGGCGGAATTTCAGCAGGATTTCCATCTCCTGCAGAAGATTTTAAAGAAACAACAATAGATCTCAATAAGGCTTTAATAAAAAATAAAGAAGCTACTTTTTATGCACGTGTTAGCGGACAATCTATGACAGGTGCTGGTTTAGACGATGGCGATTTATTAATAATAGATAAAAGCATTGAACCAGTAAATGGAAAAATAGCAGTGTGTTTTATTGAAGGGGAATTTACGGTAAAGCGACTTAAAATTGAAAAAGGAGAACTCTTCTTAATGCCCGAAAATAAGCGTTACAAACCTATAAAAGTCGAAGAAAACGACGAACTTATCATCTGGGGTATTGTTACGTATGTAATTAAAAGTTTATAGTTCATAGTTCATAGTTCATGGTTGAAAGTTTGTAAAGTAAAAAAGTAAAAAGTTACGCTGTTATGGAGTTATGTTGTTACGATGTTTTAGGAAAGTTTTTTCCTTCTGCATTCTGTCTCCCGACTTCTGTCTTCTGACTTTTTTTCATTTCCAAATCTTCAAATCCTCAAATTGAGGCATTTACAACTTTGTCCCTTTGCCACATTGAACCAAAAAGTTATAAAGTTATCGAGTTATGTTGTTACGATGTTACAATGAAAAAACTGCATACTGTAACTGTCAACTGAACACTCCCGTCTTCATTTCATTTCCTCATTTCCAAATTAGTAAATTTATAACTTTGTCCCTCTGCTACTTTGAACCCTTGCCACTTCGAGTTAAAAAGTTAAGAAGTTATCGAGTTACGTTGTTACGATGTTACAATGAAAAAACTGCATACTGTAACTGTCAACTGAACACTCCCGTCTTCATTTCATTTCCTCATTTCCAAATTAGCAAATTTATAACTTTGTCCCTCTGCTACTTTGAACCTTTGCCACTTTGAGTCAAAAAGTTAAGAAGTTATCGAGTTATGTTGTTACGATGTTTCAGGAAAGTTTTTTTCCTTCTGCATTCTGTCTCCCGACTCCCGACTTCCGACTTCCGTCTTCCGTCTTCCGTCTTCATTTCCAAATTAGCAAATTTATAACTTTGCATCTTTGAGTCAAAAAGTTAATAAGTTATTGAGTTATATTGTTGTGATATTTCAGAAAAACTTTTTTTTGCCTAAAGCCTAAAGCCTAAAGCCTAAAGCCTAAAGCCTAAAGCCTAAAGCCTAAAGCCTAAAGCCTAAAGCCTAAAGCCTAAAGCTTACTGCTCTTTGCATCTTTTATTCACAATTTCTCTTTATCTACTTTACTTATCAAACAAGAGTTGTATTTTAGTCGCATGATATTAGTAACTGGGGGAACAGGACTCATAGGTGCACATTTGCTTTTAAAGTTATCTCATTCAGAAGAAAAGATAAGGGCTATTTATAGAAATGAAGCTAAGCTTAGCTTTGTAAAAGATTTCTTTTCTTCAGAAGGAAAAGCTATTCAATATGATAAAATAGAATGGATTCCTGCCGATATTACCGATATTCCTGCGCTAGAAATAGCTTTTGAAAATGTAACACATGTATATCATTGCGCAGGACTTATTTCTTTTGACCCCTCAGAATACCGCCAGTTACGAAAAACTAATATTGAAGGCACAGCTAATATTGTTAACTTATGTATTGCCAATGCGGTTAAAAAATTGTGTTATCTAAGCTCTATTGCAACATTAGGAGACAAGGTTACCTTGGATCCTATTGACGAAACTACCTATTGGAATCCAGAAGCAGAGAATAATGTGTATGCAATTACCAAGTTTGGTGCGGAAATGGAGGTTTGGAGAGGTACACAAGAAGGATTACCTGTTATTATTTTAAATCCAGGAGTTGTTTTAGGCGAAGGTTTTAAAGAAGCTCCAAGCCTTGCTTTTTTTAAAATGATAGAAAACGGATTATCTCATTACCCACCAGGAAGTACAGCTTTTGTAGATGTTAAAAACGTGGTGGAAGCTTTAGTACAAGGAATGCAAGCTAATATTGTAAATGAACGTTTTATTGTTATTGGGGCAAATATGAGTTATAAAAAAACGCTTCATACAATTGCTGAAGCATTAAATAAGAAGCAACCTAGCCGATCCCTTACAAAATGGCAATTAAGCCTGTTATGGCGCTTAGATTGGCTATTAGCATTGTTTCCGTGGCGAAAAAGAAAATTAACAAAAAACGCAGCTCATTCTTTAATAACCAAAACTATGTATAGCAATGCTAAAATTCAGGATAAACTTCATGTAAAGTTTATCCCTTTAGAGGAAACTATAAAAAGAATAGTAGCTAAAAACGCATATTAGAATTATTTTTCAGGAGCTTTAGTAGGAGTTTCTACAGCTTTCTCTTCAGCTTTTTTAACTTTTATATTTTGAGTTTTCTTTAATTTGCTATCAATAGAATCTTTCAACTTCTGAAGTCTTTTTTCAACCTCTGTAAACATTTCTAACTGCACATTGGGATTGGAAGTATAGTAAATACTATTTTGAGATAGTTGTGCGCTATCTACATTGTACTTTCTATAAATATATTCCTCAGGATCAAAATTGTATTCTTCTAATTTATTGGCAGCAGTAGCTTTTGAGGCATTAAGAATGGAAATGTCATAATAAATATCAATCATAACATCTTTATCGATAAGCTTTTCTGGCTTATCCACAATAGGTTCCTTACATCCTAAAAATGCAATAAAAAGTAATAAAAATAACCCTATTTGCTTCATTTTTCTAATTTAATCTCTATTAAAAGTAAGTCTTTTTACATTTCTTTCTTCAGATATTTTTCCGTTTTGGTATGCTAAATTTCCGTTTACAAATGTATGTGTTACTTGTGCGCTAAAAGATGTTCCTTCAAAAGGAGACCAACCACATTTGTAAAGAATGTTGTTTTTAGTAACCGTCCAACTACTATTTCTATCAACCAATACTAAATCTGCAAAATAACCTTCTTTAATATAGCCTCTTTTTTCAATATTGAAAAGAATTGCAGGATTATGACACATTTTTTGTACCAATTTTTCTAAAGAGATTTTTCCTTCTTTTACCTTTTCTAAAAGTGCCGATAAGGTGTGTTGTACCAGTGGACCACCAGAAGGAGCATTGGTATAAATATTTTGTTTTTCTGCTAATGTATGTGGGGCATGGTCGGTAGCTAAAACATCTATACGATCGTCTAGTAAAGCCTCCCAAAGTCCGTCTCTATCTGCGGCAGTTTTTACGGCAGGATTCCATTTTATAAAGGTCCCTTTTTCATCATAATCGGCATCCGAAAACCAAAGGTGATGCGTACAAACTTCTGCAGTAATTCTTTTTTCTTCTAACGGAATGTCATTTCTAAAAAGATTGGTTTCTTTTGCAGTAGATACATGGAATACATGTAGGCGAGCATTCGTTTTTTTAGCTAATTCTATAGCCCTTGAAGATGATAAATAACAAGCTTCTTCACTTCTAATTATAGGATGGTATTTTATCGGAATAGCATCACCAAACTCCGCTTTATATTTTTCTAAATTGTTTTTTATAGTAGTTTCATCTTCACAATGTGCAGAAATTACAAGTTCGGTATTCGAAAAAATCTTTTCAATAACCTCCTCATTATCTACTAACATATTCCCAGTAGAAGATCCTAAAAAGAGCTTTACACCCGCACAGGCATTTTTATCAAGCCTTTTTAATTCTTCTAAATTATCGTTAGTACCGCCAAACATAAAAGAATAATTAGCAAAAGAAGTTTGCTTTCCAATCTCCATTTTCTCTTCTAGTTTTTCAATAGTAACCGTTTGCGGATTGGTATTTGGCTGCTCCACAAAAGTAGTTACCCCACCAGCAATAGCGGCTCTACTTTCTGTAGCAATAGTTCCTTTGTGGGTAAGTCCTGGTTCTCTAAAATGAACTTGGTCGTCTATAATTCCAGGCATTAAAAGTTTTCCTTCAGCATCTATAATCGTTGCATTTTCAGCAGAAAGGTTTTTCCCTATTTTTTTTATAAACTCCCCTTCAATTAGCACATCCCCTTCAAATATTTGAAATTCGTTTACAATAGTGGCGTTTTTTATAATAGTTTTCTTCACACGAATAAATTTAGGTTAAACAATTGATTTTAAGACTATTATGTAATTAAGAAAAAATCGCTACTTCTTAAAAGCCTTTATTTTATTCACTTCCTTTTTTGTGGAGGCGTTTGTCTTCTCTATAATAAATCCCTCTATGAGGGTTTCATTTCTTCTGATTCTAATTTCAATACAAAGTTTTATTTAGACAGTTTTTCTAAATAAGCTATTCCATTTTAGGGAGAGCACACCAAAAACTGCTTCATTTATAATTTTACCACTCATTTTAGATTTTCCAAGCTCTCTATCTTTAAAAATAATTGGAACTTCAATAATTTTAAATTTATGAAGATGCGCTTTAAATTTCATTTCTATTTGAAAGGCATATCCAATAAATTTAATGGCATCTAAATTAATGGTTTCAATAACTTCTCTTTTATAACACATAAATCCAGCTGTAGGATCGTGCACTTTCATTCCAGTAATTATTTTTACATATACCGACGCTCCATAAGAAAGTAGGATTCTTCGTAATGGCCAATTCACAACATTTACGCCGTTTACATAGCGTGAACCTATGGCAACACTAGCATTTTCGCTTACACAAGCATTATAAATACGGATGAGGTCTCTTGGATTGTGAGAAAAATCGGCATCCATTTCAAAAATGTATTCGTAATGGTGTTTTAATGCCCATTTAAAACCATGAATGTAGGCTGTTCCTAAACCCGACTTTTCTTTTCGTACTTCTAAATGTAATTGCTGCGGAAATTTTTCCTGCAGAGAAGTTACTTTTTGAGCAGTACCATCGGGAGAATTATCATCCACAATAAGCACATGAAAAGCTTTTTTAAGTTCAAAAACAGCTTGAATTATGGCTTCTACATTTTCAATTTCGTTATATGTAGGGATAATTACTAAGCTATCTGACTGCATGCTATTTTTCTTGAAGCCACAAAAATAACATTTAATCTATCATTGATGGTTTAATTTCACATCGTTTTAAGCTAAAATCTGCTAAATTTTGTTCAATTTATACTTTATAGATGCTCATAATGGGAGTTGATTAAAAAATATTTGTAATATCTTTTAGTTTTTTAAACCGATTTTAAGGAATTTTGCACTTCAATTATTGAGTACTTTTACCAATATTTAGAAAATAATTATGATTGATAAAAACCTTTCTAACAAAATAATCCTTTCATTTTTAATTATAGTAACGGTTGTAAACCTTATTCAAAGTGCTTTTACAGGATTAATTTTTGATGAAGCTTACTATTGGTATTTTGCCCAAAATCTAAGTTGGGGGTATTTTGACCACCCACCAATGGTTGCCTTTTTGGTGAATTTAGGTATTAATATTTTTGATGGAGAATTGGGAGTTAGACTAGCATCTCCTTTTTTATATGCTGCAAATGTTTTTTTATTATGGCAACTTATAGAAACAGACAAAAAGTATAAATATACTTGGCTTTTTATGGCTTTTGTTAGCAGCATAGGTTTAATGGTAGCATACGGATTTATGATTTTGCCAGATACTGCTTTGCTAACTTTTAGCTTGTTATTTGTTTGGGCTTATAAGCGCTTTTTATTAAAAAAAGACACTATCTCGGTGTTGGTTTTAGGATTTAGTATGGCTGCCGTTATGTATTGTAAATACCACGGAATATTGCTTATAGGCTTTGTCTTACTATCAAACCTAGCGCTTTTAAAAAATAGTAAATTTTGGTTGGCAACAGCTATTTCTTTGGTATTATATACTCCCCATTTAGTGTGGCTGTATCAAGTAGATTTTGCGCCTTTAAAATACCATCTTTTTGATCGTGCAAATAGCGCTTACCGTATAAAGTTTACGCTTGATTATCTTGTAAATTGTATTGCAGTTGCTGGTTTATGTTTTCCTTTAATGTATTTTGCTTTTTATAAACTTCCTTCTAAAGACAAGTTCGATAAAGCATTAAAGTTTTTAGGGTATGGTGTTTTTCTATTTTTCTTATTTTCTAGTTTCTCCAGAAAAACACAAGCGCAATGGGTTATTTTAATTGTAATTCCGCTAATTTTATTTACATTAAGATACGCATATGAGCATGAGAATTATAGAAAATGGCTTTTTAGAATTAGTGTTTTTTCGGTTATTTTAATTCTCTATTTAAGAGTAGCTCTTATTTACCAACCCATATCTCCTATTAAATATGAGGCTTATGGTAATAAAAAGTGGGTAACAGAGCTAAAAGATAAGGTTAAAGGGATTCCTGTAGTTTTTCATAACTCATATAGAGATGCCGCAATGTATGGTTTTTATTCTGAAGGAGCTACGGTATTTTCTTCTAATGATTTACACGCTAGACAAAATCAATTTGATTTGGATAGCTCTGAATTTAAAGTGAGAAATAAAAAGGTTGCTTATCTAACTGGAAATCATGAATATTTAATTGATTCTACAGTTTCTATAATCAGAGAATTTAAAAATCATAAAATTAGAGGAACTATAATTGACTCATTGAAGACTTACAAAAAAATGAAGATTACAATAGATAAGGATTCTTTTAAAAATAAAGTTGCTACAAATTTCTCTGCGGAATTGTATAATCCTTATAACGAAACTATTCCAACAGATTCCTTAACATATGCAGCTGTATTTTACGACACTAACAAAAGAGGTATTAAGGTTATCCCTCTATTAGTGGATAATTCTTCAGCTAAAATAAAAAAAGAAGAAACAGTTTCTATTCAGGTAAAAATTCCAGACACTGTTGTAATTCCGGAGATACAATATTTTAGAATGGGAATAATTCATAATGGTATATATCCAGGGTTTCAAGGAGAAATGATAAAGTTAGATAACTAGTGAACGAAGTATTAAGAAATACCAACTTTCATACCACTGAAACGATTTTGCTCTTTTCAGCTTTAGTAAGTCTTACACTTGCTAAGCTAATGAACGAACAGAAGTTTCAAGCATTTATCATGCTTTTTATTAATTATAAATATTTAAAAATATATAGCAAAGAAGGGAATCAATCAACAAGTGTTTTTAATTTTTTCTTATTTATACCGCAGCTTGTTTGCCTTTCTTTAATAGTTTGGATTACCGTAGAATTTTTAGATTTTCCGTTAACTATAAACCCATATTTAATACTTCCATTTTTATTTCTATTTATTCTTTTTAAGTTTTATTTAGAAAAAATAATAGCAACAATTTTTGATATATTGCCTTTTGTAGAAAGTTTTCATTTTCATAAAGTAACTTATAGAAACCTTTCAGCATTAGTATTACTTCCGTTGATTAGTTTATTCATTTACAGCGATTTAAGGGGCAATATTGTATTTTATATAATAATACTTACATTTCTTTCTCTTAATACTATTTCTACAGTACTTACATTAAGAAATCATCAAAAATTAATAGGAAAATATTTATTTTATTTTATTTTGTATCTTTGCGCGCTAGAAATAGCCCCTTATTTGATACTAATAAAATTTTATTTTATTGATAAGGCTTCAAACTAACGGATATTTATGAAAGTTAAGACAATCTTGGTTTCACAACCTGAGCCAAAAGTGGAGAATTCTCCTTATTTAAGGCTGGTTGAAAAACAAAAAATAAAGGTAGATTTTAGACCTTTTATTCATGTGGAGGGAGTTAATGCGAGAGATGTAAGACAGCAAAAAATTGACTTAACCCAGTTTACAGCAATTATTCTAACGAGTCGAAATGCTGTGGATCATTTCTTTAGAATTGCAGAAGAAATGCGATTTAAAGTTCCTGATTCTATGAAATACTTCTGTCAATCGGAAGCAGTAGCTTATTATTTACAGAAATATGTAGTTTACAGAAAACGTAAAATTTATGTTGGTAAACGTACTTTTCAGGAATTAGCACCTTTAGTTAAGAAGTATAAGGATGAAAAATTCTTATTACCTTCTTCTGATGTTTTAAAACCTTTGGTTCCAGAAACATTAAACGAATTAAAAGTAGATTGGAAAAGAGCAATTCTGTACAAAACAGTAATTAGCGATCTTTCTGATTTAAGAGATGTATATTACGATATTTTGGTATTTTTTAGTCCATCTGGAATTGAGTCTTTATTGAAAAACTTCCCAGATTTCGAACAAAATAATACTAGAATAGCTGTTTTTGGTAATACAACCGTTAAAGCAGCTACCGAAGCTGGTCTTCGTATCGATATAGAGGCTCCAACGCCAGAAACACCTTCTATGACAATGGCTTTAGAGAAATATATTGCTCAAGTCAATAAAAAATAAAAATACATACATATAAAATGAAGCCATCCTAACAGGGATGGCTTTCTTTTTTATATTAATATTTTAGTTTCTACTACTAATAACGGTACATTTTCAAAACGATTTTTGGGAGCTTAAATAATAAATTATTGTTGTCCGATAAAGGTTTAAATAAGGTTTTTAAAATAGTAGCCCCCTTGCTATTAATAAAAATGAATAAAAAGAGGAGTTTACTAATGTTATTTCTTTTAAACTACTCATTTAAAATAGTTAAGATTTAGTTTTTGTTCTTTTCTCTTACAGCGAAGCGGTCTTGTATTTTTACTCGTACATTAATGATAATAAATATTAAAAAGCCTCTGGGGTTTCCAGAGGCTTTCCTACTAACTATTTGGCAAGCTTCGAAGGTTACCCTTCTAAAATTAAAATCAGACCAAAGGACCGCCGTCCTTTGTTTCTTCACTAGCATAGGATGCAAACTTTTCAAAATTTTCTTTAAAAGCAGCCGCTAGCTGATGGGCTTTTTTGTAATAGCCTTCATCATTATTCCAAGTTTTTCTAGAACTCAATATTTCATCTGGTACATTAGGACAACTTCTAGGTTGTGCTAAACCAAAAACAGAGTGGATATGATATTTTTCTGGAGTAATTTCTTCTCCTAATTCATTATTCATTGCAGCGGTAATCATGGCTCTAGTGTATTTTAAAGCCATACGCTTCCCAATTCCGTAAGGACCACCAGTCCATCCAGTATTTATAAGCCATACATTTACGTTAGCTTCCTTCATTTTCTCACTAAGCATTTCTGCATAGGCTGTTGGGTGTAACGGCATAAATGGAGCTCCAAAACACGCAGAGAAGGAGGGTACAGGTTCGTCTACTCCTGCTTCGGTACCTGCAACTTTAGCAGTATATCCAGAAATAAAATGATATGCTGCTTGTCCTGGTGTTAATTTGGAAATAGGAGGTAAAACCCCAAAAGCATCTGCCGTTAAGAAAAATATATTCTTTGGAGAAAAGCCTATAGAAGGTTTTTGAATGTTTTTAATATGATAAATAGGATAACTTACTCGTGTGTTTTGAGTGATGGAAGTGTCTTTAAAATCAACATTCCCTTCGGAATCTAAACTAACATTTTCTAGTAAAGCCCCTTTTTGGATGGCTCTAAAAATATCGGGTTCATTTTCTTCGGAAAGATTTATAACTTTAGCATAGCATCCTCCTTCAAAATTAAAAACGCTATTGTCTTTTGTCCATCCGTGTTCGTCATCTCCAATTAATTTACGTTTTGGGTCGGCAGAAAGTGTTGTTTTTCCTGTTCCAGATAATCCAAAAAATATAGAAGTATCTCCATTTGTTCCTACATTTGCACTACAATGCATTGGAAGTGTATTTTGGTATACAGGCAACAAAAAATTTAGTGCTGAAAAAATACCTTTCTTAATTTCTCCGGTATATCCTGTACCCCCAATAAGGACTACTTTTTTAGTAAAGTTTAAAATAGCAAAATTCTCTTGGCGTGTTCCATCAGTTTCTGGGTTTGCTTTGAAACCTGGAGCATTAATAACGGTCCATTCTGCATTAAAGTCTTTTAACTCCTCTTCCTTTGGACGCAGAAACATATTATAGGCAAATAAATTACTCCAAGGATACTCGTTTATAACCCTAATATTTAATTGGTAATCCTTATCTGCACAGGCATAACAGTCGCGTACATACAATTCTTTTTCCGACAAATAGTCGGTTACCTTTTTTTGTAAAGCATCAAATTTATCAGCATCAAAAGGGAGGTTTATAGATCCCCACCATACTTTATCCGCAGTAATTTTATCTTTTACAATAAATCTGTCTTTTGGAGAGCGTCCTGTAAATTCACCAGTATTTATGGCTAAAGCTCCTGAGGAAGCTTCTTTTCCCATTCCTTTTTCTAAGGTGATACGGTGCAATTCTTCAGGACTTAATTGGTAATTAATTGTCGCATTTATAATTCCGTAATTTTTCAACGAAATCGTTTGCGTAACAAGTGTTTTGTCCACCGTCATTTTTTAAATTGTTGATGTTAGTAGCTAAGACAAATGTATTAAAAATATTCTACTACAACGTTTGAGTTGTGTATTTTTAATAAAAATTCAAGATTTTACTACTATTAACAAATAATCTGAATCTATTTATGGATTCTTCCTTAGAATTAATTTATTTTTAACCTTATAAAGTTATATATCAAAATTCCCCAGGAAATAATTAGTAAAGTTCCACCTATAGGGGTTACAAAACCTATTTTTTTAAAGTCGAAAGAAGTAAGTGCATTGGTTGCTAAACCATAAATAGAACCAGAAAATAGAATAACCCCAATAACTACGAGATATAAAATGGTATTTTTAGTCCCTGAAGTAAGTATAGGCAAGCTTCCTACAAATAATAATAATAGGGCATGATACATTTGGTATTTTACACCAGTTTCAAATGTTTTTAAAGCCTCTGCATCTAAAGCACTTTTTAACGCATGCGCCCCGAAAGCACCTAATATTATTGCTAAAAATCCTAATACTCCTCCTGCTATTAATATTCCTTTATGCATAATTCATCTATTTTTAATTGTTATGTTTATAACATTTTAATACATTAGTGTGAAATTAATAAACAAATTCACATGCGTACTATTTTATTAATTGGTGCTGGAAAATCTACTTCTTATTTACTTAAATATTTATTGGAAAAAGCAGCATCAGAGCAATTACATATTGTTGTTGGAGATATCAATATAGAAAACGCTAAAAACCTTTTAAAAGATAAACCCAATTGCACCGCTATAAAATTAGATATTTTTAAGGAAGAAGAACGCAAAAATGCAATTAAAAAAGCAGATTTAGTAATCTCAATGCTTCCTGCTAGATTTCATATTGAAGTTGCAAAAGATTGTCTTTTGTATGAAAAAAATATGGTCACGGCTTCCTATGTAAGTAAAGAAATGGAAGCTTTGGATGAAGAAGTTAAGGCAAAAGGACTTATTTTTTTAAATGAAATTGGAGTAGACCCTGGAATTGACCATATGAGCGCCATGAAGGTAATAGATAAAATCCGAGGCAAAGGAGGGAAAATGATATTATTTGAATCGTTTACTGGCGGATTGGTGGCTCCAGAAAGCGATACCAATTTATGGAACTATAAATTTACTTGGAATCCTAGAAATGTAGTCGTGGCAGGGCAGGGGGGAACTGCAATGTTTATTCAAGAAGGGAATTATAAATACATTCCATATCATAAACTTTTCCGAAGAACAGAATTTTTTGAGATAGAAGGCTACGGAAAATTTGAAGGCTATGCCAATCGGGATTCTCTAAAATATAGAAGTGCTTATGGTTTAAATGATATTTTAACCTTGTATAGAGGAACCATCCGTCGTGTTGGTTTTTCGAAAGCATGGAATATGTTTGTTCAATTAGGAATGACCGACGATACTTTTGTTTTGGAAGATTCTGAAAACATGTCCTATAGAGAATTTGTAAATTCCTTTCTTCCGTATTCACCTACGGATGCAGTGGAATTAAAACTTCGACATTATTTAAAAATCGATCAAGATGATATTATGTGGGAGAAGCTCCAAGAACTTGATTTATTCGACGCTTCTAAAAAAATAGGAATTGAAAATGCAACACCAGCTCAAGCGCTTCAGAAAATATTAGAAGACCATTGGTTACTTAATGACGACGATAAAGATATGATTGTAATGTACCATAAATTTGGTTATACTTTAAACGGAAAGAAACATCAAATAGATTCTAGTATGGTTGCTCTTGGGAAAGATAAAACTTACACAGCAATGTCTAAAACTGTTGGTTTGCCTTTAGGAATTGCTGCGTTAAAAATTTTAAATAAGGAAATTACTGCTACTGGGGTTGTAATCCCTATTTCAAAAGATATTTATGAGCCTGTTTTGTCGGCTTTAGAAAATTATGGAATTACTTTTATTGAAAAAGAAGTTCCTTATATGGGCTATAATCCAAATAATGTAGCAGGATAAATTAGCATAAAAACACAGTTTTAGCTACTTCCTTATTTTTCTTTAATAAGCTTCATTCGGTAGGTAACCATTTTTTCAATAAGGTCTTTTGGCAATGGTCTGTCTAAAGGAAATTGGACCGAACCTTTTCCTTTTTTAAACCCATTTAATTCGGATTCAAATTTTTCCATTGTTGTTGGATGAGGGTAAAATCCTACATGCTTTTTATAACCAGCAATCATAATTTGTTGTTCTCTTTTTCCTCCTTTTATAAGTGAATATGCTAGAATATTATAATTTATTAATTCGGTTGCGTTTGGTGCTACTTTTAAGATGCACTCTTTTAGTTCTAACAACGCTTGCCTTGTTTCTTCAGGTTGAGATTCAAAATATTCTTTAGCGGTAAGGAATAGATTGTTACCTGTTTTTTTATTCGGAGTATCTTTATTTTTATCGGTCACTTCACAGTATATACCTTTAAAAATAAATCAAATTCAGTTATCTTGCAACCTAATATCAATAAATAGATTTGATAATGAAAGTAAGAAATATCTTATTTACCTGTTTTGTTGTTTTATTAGCTAGTTGTTCTTCAGTTAAAAACAAACCTACAGCAGATACAAAATTGAAATTTTTAGACGAATATATTTTTCCTGCAAAAGTAATATTGGACGATACAGAAATTGGCGGACTTTCAGGGATTGATAATTTTAAAGATGATTACCTTATAGTATGCGACGACTCTAAAAATCCTCGTATTTATACTGCAAAAATTAAAATTGAAAATGATAAAATAGATACTGTAATTTTTACAAATACCACGTTTTTTTCTTATGAAGATCCGTTCATGGAAAATACGTTTTTAGATTTAGAGTCTATTTTATATAATCCAGAAACACAGCATATTTTACTTTCTAGTGAGGGCAGTATTAAAAACCAAAGAGACCCGTCTATTTTTAATGTTTCTACAACAGGAGCGTTTGTTAATAGCTATGAGATTCCTTCTTATTTTTATGCTGAAAGTCCTTATAAACCTAGACATAACGGATTATTTGAAGGTTTGGCAAGAAATTACGACAACACAGGTTTTTGGATGGGAACAGAATTACCTTTAGAAACCGATGGCCCAGAACCAACAACCAAAGAAGCGTATTCTCCAGTGAGAATTACCTATTACGATTGGAATAGCGAAACACCTAAATTTCAGTTTATTTATCCGTTAGATAAAATTGAAAAAGCTCCAAAAGGCGACTTTGCTGTAAACGGATTGTCAGATTTATTCACCATTGGTAATAAGAAATTTTTGATGTTAGAGCGCTCATATTCTTCGGGTTGGGGAAAGAAAGCAAACGGATTAAAAATTTATGAGGTAGATGCTTCTAATAGCGAGAATACGTTGGAAACTCAGCATCTATCTGAAAGTAAGATTAAGCCTGTTTCAAAAAAATTAGCATTCAATTTAGAGTCTATTAGAAAAGGATTGCAAAAAAATACAATCGATAATATTGAAGGTATTTGCTACGGACCAACACTTGCTAATGGAAATAAAACGCTAATTCTAATTTCCGATAATAATTTCAACACTATGAGTCCGCAAATAAATCAGTTTTTATTGTTCGAAATCGTTAAACAATAAACATAAATAGCTAGAAATTATAATTCCCCATGGGTCTATCTACCCAGTTTTTTTGAATGGAGTCTGAAAAATAGTTGGATGTAAAATTATAAATGAGACATCCTCATTTAACTTTTTTACTTACAATCTAGAACTGGTTTTAGGTATCTTTGTTGATATTTAAAATGTTTTAGATGAAATTCACTAATGAAACCGTAGAAATAGATGGAATCGACAAAGAGATTCTAAGAAGTCTAATGGAAGACGCTCGGAAGCCCATTTTGGAAATAGCTAGAAAGATTGGTATTTCTGGGGCTGCAATCCATCAACGTTTAAGAAAATTAGAAAATTCTGGACTTATTTCTGGATCTAAATTTGTTATTAATCCTCGAATGTTGGGATATCACACAATGGCATTTATCGGAATTTATTTGGATAAAGCTATGAGAAATCCAGAAGCTGTAAAGCAATTAAAAGAAATTCCAGAAGTGCTAGAATGTCATTATACTACAGGGAATTGGTCCATTCTGATTAAAATTCTTTGTAAAGACAACGAACATTTAATGAATGTTTTAAATCATAAAGTGCAGTCCATTGAAGGCGTTTCTAGAACCGAAACTTTTATTTCCCTAAATCAACAAATAGATAGGCAGATTTCTGTATAGTTTGTTGAAATGTTGTAAAGTAAAAAAGTTAAAAGAAGTCGGAAGTTCGAAGCCGGGAGCGTGAAGATTTTATTTTACATTCCCACATTCCCACATTCCCACATTCCCGCATCTCCAAATCTTCAAATTGGCATATTTAGAACTTTGCCCCTTTGCATCTCTGAACCTCTGCCTCTTATTCCCCTTTGCCACTTTCAATTAAATAACTTTCCATATTCATTGAATAACTGTATTTTTGCAATTCTTATAAGATTCAGCATAAAAAAGATAGCAATGAAGTACAATTTCAATGAAATTGAAGCCAAATGGCAAAAACATTGGGCAGATAACCAAACGTTTAAAGCAAGCAATAATTCCGACAAACCAAAATATTATGTGTTAGATATGTTTCCTTATCCTTCTGGAGCGGGGTTGCATGTGGGGCATCCGTTGGGGTATATTGCTAGTGATATTTATGCACGTTACAAACGTCATAAAGGGTTTAATGTGCTTCATCCAATGGGGTATGATAGTTTTGGGTTGCCAGCAGAGCAGTACGCTATTCAAACAGGGCAACATCCAGATAAAACCACCAAAGAAAATATTGCTCGTTACCGTGAACAGCTAGATAAAATAGGTTTTTCATTCGATTGGAGCAGGGAGGTACGTACTTCAAATTCTGATTATTATAAGTGGACACAGTGGATTTTTATTCAATTATTCAACTCGTGGTATAATAAGGATACAGATAAGGCTGAAAACATTTCAACCTTAATTAATAAATTTTCTGCTGAAGGAAATACAACTGTAAATGCTGTTTCTGATGATAACGTAGATACTTTTTCTGCTTCGGAATGGAATGCATATTCTTTAGAAGAACAACAAAAAATACTACTTCAATACCGACTTACCTATTTAGCGGAAACCGAAGTAAATTGGTGTCCTGCTTTAGGAACTGTACTTGCAAACGATGAGATTGTAAACGGAGTTTCAGAGCGTGGGGGGCATCCAGTAGTTCGTAAAAAAATGAAGCAATGGAGTATGCGTATTTCTGCTTATGCAGAGCGCTTACTTCAAGGATTAAATAAATTAGATTGGCCAGAACCGTTAAAGGAAATTCAGCGTAATTGGATTGGAAAATCTGTTGGTGCAGAAGTTCAATTCAAAATTCAAAATTCAGAATTTAGAATTGACGTTTTTACGACACGTCCCGATACTATTTTTGGAGTATCGTTTATGACGTTAGCACCAGAGCACGAATTGGTAAGTAAAATTACTACTCCCGAGCAAAAAGAAGCGGTAGAAGCCTATGTAGAAGCTACTGCAAAACGTAGTGAGCGTGAGCGTATGGCAGATGTAAAAACCATAAGTGGTGTGTTTACAGGCGCTTATGCCGAGCATCCGTTTACCAAAAAACCTGTGCCAATTTGGATAGGAGATTACGTATTGGCAGGCTATGGAACAGGAGCTGTAATGGCGGTGCCATGTGGAGACCAGCGGGACTATGATTTTGCTAAGCATTTTGACATTGAAATTCCAAATATTTTTGACGGAGTAGATATTAGTGAAGAGGCTTTTGCAGATAAAGAAAAAACGGTAATTGGTAATAGCGACTTCTTAAACGGACTAGGTTATAAAGAAGCTACTAAAAAGGCAATTGAAGCTTTAGAAGAAATAGGGCAAGGAAAAGGAAAAACTAATTACCGCTTGCGCGATGCTGTTTTTTCACGTCAACGTTATTGGGGAGAACCATTTCCAGTATATTATGTAAACGGATTGCCACAAATGATTGATGCAAAGCATTTACCTATAGAACTTCCCGAGGTAGAAAAGTATTTACCTACCGAAACCGGAGAACCACCTTTAGGGAATGCTAAGGAGTGGTATTGGTTAGAAAAAGATGGAGTAGGCAACGTAGTTTCTCAACAAACGTTTGAAAACACCTCCCCTTTGGGGAGGAAGGGAGGGGCTCTTGAGCTCAACACTATGCCAGGTTGGGCTGGAAGCTCATGGTATTTTAACCGTTATATGGATGCCCATAATACCGAAGAGTTTGCTTCTAAAGAGGCGTTGAATTATTGGCAGGATGTAGATTTATATATTGGCGGAAGCGAACATGCAACAGGCCATTTATTATACGCTCGTTTTTGGCAAAAGTTTTTGTTTGACCAAAACTTGCTTCCTGTAGATGAATTTGCTAAAAAACTTATCAATCAAGGAATGATTTTGGGAACTAGCGCTTTTGTGTATCGTTTACAAGACAGTAATACATTTATTTCTAAAAACTTAATAGGTGATAAAAATGTAACGCCAATCCACATAGACGTTTCTTTCGTAAACGCTTCTAATGAATTAGATATTGAAGCCTTTAAAAATTGGCGTCCCGAATTTAAAGATGCTACTTTCATTCTTGAAAATGGTAAAGTTTGTAACGAGAATACCCCCTCCTCTGGAGGGGGCAAGGGGGAGGATAATAGGGCTTTTATTGTTTCTCGCGAAGTCGAAAAAATGTCCAAATCCAAGTACAATGTGGTAAATCCAGATGAGATTTGCGAGAATTATGGAGCCGATACGCTGCGTATGTACGAAATGTTTTTAGGACCTTTGGAGCAAGCAAAACCTTGGAATACAGCAGGTATTACAGGAGTACACGGATTTTTAAAGAAACTTTGGAAATTGTATTTCAACGATAACGGACTTAAAGTTACCAACAGCGAGCCTTCTAAAGAGAGCTTGAAAACACTTCATAAAACCATTAAAAAAGTAGAAGAGGATATTGAGAATTTCTCTTTTAATACGTCGGTTTCTACTTTTATGATATGTGCGAATGAACTTACTGCCCAAAAATGTACCAGCAAAGATATTTTAGAGCCATTAGCGGTTTTAATTTCGCCTTATGCACCACATATTGCTGAAGAGCTTTGGAGTCAGTTAGGAAATTCAAATTCAATTTCAACGGCAGATTTCCCTGTTTTTGATGAAAAGCATTTAGTAGAAAGTAGTAAAACCTATCCTATTTCTTTTAACGGAAAAATGCGTTTTACCCTCGATTTACCGATGGATATGAGTAAAGAAGACATCGAGAAAGAGGTGATGGCACACGAAAAAACACAAGCACAATTAGAGGGAAGAACACCTAAGAAGATTATTATTGTTCCTGGAAAAATAGTAAATATAGTTGGCTAATTTATGTGCTACTAAAAGTATAAAAAAGACTGTCTAAAAAGTAATTTATAGTTGTTAAACTGAGCCTGTCAAAGGAGCTTGTCGAACTGAGCTTGTCGAAGTTTCATAACTAACACTAAAAAGATCCTTCAACAAGTTGAGGATGACATTTAGAGTTTGAATACTTTTTAGATATTTTTTTATTTATTCAACATACCCCTATTAAAAAATATAATTCATTAAAAAAACAATATATTTTAATATACACCCCTTATTTTTTAGGGGTAGTATATTAAAAAAATCATTTTTTATTGAGAATACCCCCTGTTTTTATCAATTTTATTTGAATACTTAAAAAGTAAATCTGAAATTGCACTCAACATTAAAAACATGAGTTGTGAAAATAGGGATTCCAAAAGAAATTAAAAATAACGAAAACAGGGTTGGAATGACTCCAGCCGGTGTTTTTGAGTTAGTAAAAAACAAACATACAGTGTATGTGCAATCTACAGCAGGAGATGGGAGTGGTTTTTTTGATGATGATTATTTAAATGTGGGTGCTATACTTGTTGATACTATTGAAGAAGTATACGCTCAAAGCGATATGATTGTTAAGGTTAAAGAACCAATAGCTCCAGAATATAATCTTATCAAAGAAAATCAGCTTGTTTTTACCTATTTTCATTTTGCTTCTAGTGAAGCACTTACCAAAGCAATGATAAAAAGTAAAGCGGTGTGTATAGCTTATGAAACCGTTGAGGATGTAGATGGTACTTTGCCTTTGCTAACCCCAATGTCTGAAGTTGCTGGAAGAATGGCAATCCAGCAAGGGGCTAAGTATTTGGAGAAACCTATTAAAGGACGAGGCGTATTATTAGGCGGTGTTCCTGGAGTACCTCCAGGGAAAGTACTTATTTTGGGAGCTGGGACAGTAGGAATTCAAGCAGCAAAAATGGCAGCGGGATTAGGGGCTCATGTTACTATTTTAGATATTAATATGAAACGTTTACGCCATGTGAATGATATTATGCCAAGTCATGTTGTTACCGAGTTTTCTAATGAATACAACATCAGAAAACATATAAAAACCCACGACCTAATTATAGGTGGAGTATTGATTCCAGGAGCAAAAGCACCAAGTTTAATTACTAGAGATATGCTTAAAGAAATGCATCCAGGTACCGTAATTGTAGATGTGGCGGTAGATCAAGGGGGGTGCATAGAAACTACAAAAGCAACTACGCATGAAGACCCAACTTATATAATTGATGATGTGGTACATTATTGTGTTGCCAATATGCCCGGCGCTGTACCTTATACTTCTACGGTTGCTTTAACAAATGTAACGCTTCCGTTTGTATTAAAATTAGCAAATTTAGGTTGGGAAAAAGCCTGTAATGCAGATAAATCATTACAAAAAGGATTAAATATTGTAAAAGGTACTATAGTATACGAAGGTATAGCAGAGGCTTTCGGATGGGAAGTCAGTTATTCATAATCAAGGAACTGTCTTTACGGCAGAATGTTAAACCTCGCTAAATTTGGCGGGGTTTTTGCTTTTTAAATTGTAATTTAGTTTTAAAAATAATTGATATGGGAATAGGATATTGGATTATAATTGGAGGTCTTGGACTTATTAGTATGTTGGTAAGTTCTAAGTTGAAAAGTAAATTTAAGCATTACTCAAAAGTACATCTTAGAAATGGAATGAGTGGTGCAGAGATAGCTCGTAAAATGCTTCACGATAATGGAATTACAGATGTTGAGGTAATTTCTACCCCAGGAATGTTAACAGACCATTACAATCCTGCTAAAAAGACAGTTAATTTAAGTGAAGGGGTGTATAACCAGCGTAACGCTGCCGCTGCTGCTGTTGCTGCTCATGAATGTGGGCACGCAGTACAACACGCTAAAGGGTACGAATGGTTGCAATTACGTTCTAAACTAGTGCCTGTGGTAAGTGTAGCTTCTGGAATGTCTACTTGGGTTATTTTTGGAGGTTTAGTTTTAGGGGCTGCTTCTGGACTTGGTTATACGGTAGCTGTAATTGGATTAATAATGTTTGGAATGGGTACATTATTCAGTTTTGTAACATTACCTGTAGAGTACGATGCTAGTAATAGAGCTTTGGCTTGGTTAAAAAATAGAAATATAGTAACTCCAGAAGAATATAATGGAGCAGAGGATTCCTTAAAATGGGCTGCTAGAACGTATGTAGTAGCTGCAATAGGTTCCCTAGCAACATTACTTTATTTTGCCCTACAAGTTTTTGGAGGAAGAGATTAAAGTTTGTTTGAGAAGAGGATAGTTGAAAGTTTGTAAAGGTTCAAAGGTTCAAAGTGGCAAAGTAAAAAGTTGAAAGGAAAGAAGAATAGGGAAGAGGTTGGAAGTTAGAAGAGTCAGAAGACGGAAGTCCGAAGCCCGAAGTTAAAAGTTACGCTGTTATGGAGATACGCTGTTACAAAGAAAAAAACTGCAAATTGTAACTGTCAACTGAACACTCCCGTCTTCGGACTTCGGACTTTTTTTTCACATTTCCTCATTTCCAAATTAGCAAATTTATAACTTTGCACCTTTGCCCCTGTGAGTTAAAAAGTTACGCTGTTATGGAGATACGCTGTTACAAAGAAAAAAAACTTGTTCTACATCTTACTGAATACAACGATTCCCAACTTCAGACTTCGGTTTTCATTTCCTCATTTTCCAAATTAGCAAATTTATAACTTTGCATCTTTGCATCTTTGAACCTTTGCCCCTTTGAGTTAAAAAGTTACGCTGTTATGGAGATACGCTGTTACAAAGAAAAAAACTGTATACTGTAACTGTCAACTGAACACTCCCGTCTTCGGACTTCCGTCTTCATTTCATTTCCTCATTAACAAATTTATAACTTTGCCCCTTTGCCCCTGTGAGTTAAAAAGTTATGTTGTTATGGAGTTACGATGTTACAAAGAAAAAACTGCCTACTGCCTATAATTGTATACTATTAAAAAAGAGAATTTATGAACATAGAGGAACTTTATAATTATTGTCTTTCTAAAAAAGGAGTTACAGAAGATTTTCCTTTTGATAAACAAACACTAGTTTTTAAGGTCTGCGAAAAAATGTTCGCTCTTTGCGGACTTGAAAAGTGGGAAGGTGGCGATAAAAGCATCAATTTAAAATGTGATCCTGAATGGGCTTTAGAACTTAGAGCTTCATATGAAAGTATTAAGCCAGGGTATCATATGAGCAAAAAACACTGGAATACGGTTTCTCTAAATTCTTCTGAAATATCTTCTTCATTCTTAAAAGAATTAATAGATCATTCTTACGATATGGTAGTAAAAAACCTACCAAAAAAAGTAAGAAATGAATTGTCATAACTCATAATTCAGCATAAATTCACTTTAATACTCCTACAATCTCTAAAATGGGATAATATATGCATAATTCTGGTTAACATCCTTCAAACTTACTTTTACTTATTGCCATAGCTTTGTAATTAATTACCTCGAGACAGTTTCTCAAGGTATTCAAAGAAAATAACATAATTCTTTTCGATATAAGTATCGGGGAATTAGCCCCTCAATAAGGGATTAACATAAATTATATAGTTATGCAAGTAAAATGGGAAGGCGTAATGCCAGCGGTTACAACCAAATTCGACGAAAATGACGCTTTAGATTTGAAAATGTTTGAAGTAAATATAAAAGCACAACTCGAAGCGGGTGTAAACGGAATTATTCTTGGAGGTACTCTAGGAGAAGCGAGTACACTTACAGATGATGAAAAAGTGACTTTAATAAGAGAAACTGTAAGAATAGTTGATAATAAAATTCCTGTTATTATTAATGTTGCAGAACAAACTACCAAAGGCGCTATCAAAGCAGCTGCTATTGCAAAAGAAAATGGTGCAAGCGGATTAATGATGTTGCCTCCAATGCGTTACAAAGCAAACGATTTTGAAACGGTAACTTATTTTAAAGAAGTAGCCAATAGTACCGATTTACCAATTATGGTTTATAACAATCCTGTAGATTATGGTATTGAAGTAACCTTAGATATGTTTGAAGAGCTTTTAGCGTGTGAAAATATTCAGGCTGTAAAAGAATCTACTCGTGATATTTCTAATGTTACTCGCATAAAAAACAGATTTGGAGACCGTTTAAAAGTACTTACTGGGGTAGATACACTTGGATTGGAGAGTATTTTTATGGGTGCCGATGGTTGGGTTGCCGGATTGGTATGTGCTTATCCTGCAGAAACAGTAGCAATTTACGAGCTTGCAAAAGCTGGCAAAAACCAAGAAGCATTGGCTATTTACCGTTGGTTTTTACCATTGTTAGAATTAGATATTAATCCGCAATTGGTACAAAATATAAAACTTGCTGAGGTAGCAACTGGTATTGGTACAGAAACTGTAAGAGCACCAAGATTACCATTACAAGGGAAAGAACGTGAGCGTGTTTTAAAAGTGATTGAAGATGGAATGAAAAACCGTCCACAATTACCAGATTATAAGGCGTTAAGAACCGCAACGGTTTAAAAAAATAATATCCTATTTATTGAAAGTCATTATGCTAAAAAAACTTATTTTTAAGTGCTTTTAGGGTAATGACTCTTGATATTTTAAACATACAGCACTCTTGGGAAAACCCCTTGAGAAATACAAACAAAAAAAGGTTTTAAAATGATTACAGGAAAAAATTATATCGGCAGTAAATTAACTGCAAATGGTACTAAAACCTACAAAACATTCAATCCTAAGGAAAATAAAGAAACCGATTGGACTTTTTATGAAGCTATAGAAAGTGAAATTGATGAAGCTGTTACATTAGCTTCGGAAGCCTTTCAAACCTATAAAAACTTTTCTGGAGCAGAAAAAGCAAGTTTTTTAAATACTATTGCAGATGAAATTGAAGCTTTAGGAGATATTCTTATTGAAACTTACACCGCAGAATCAGGTTTACCAGAAGGAAGAGCTCGTGGTGAACGCGGAAGAACTATGGGACAACTGCGTGCTTTTGCAACCTTATTAGAAGAAGGTTCTTGGGTAGAAGCATCTATTGATACTGCTCAACCAGATAGAGAACCGTTGCCAAAACCAGACATCCGAAAAATGCTATTTCCAATAGGGCCAGTAGTAGTTTTTGGAGCAAGTAATTTTCCATTAGCCTTTTCAACGGCTGGAGGAGATACAGCTAGTGCATTAGCATCTGGATGCCCAGTAATTGTTAAGAGTCACCCAATGCATGCAGGAACTGGAGAACTAGTTGCATCTGCTATTATTAAAGCGGCAGAAAAAACAGGAATGCCAAATGGAGTTTTTTCAAATGTAAATAGCAGTGGTATTGAGGTTGGACAGCAATTGGTAAAACATCCTAAAGTAAAAGCAGTTGGTTTTACAGGAAGTATAAAAGGAGGAACAGCTCTTTATAAATTGGCTAATAATCGTAAAGAACCGATTCCTGTTTATGCGGAGATGGGAAGTATTAATCCTGTTGTTATTTTACCTTCAGCTTTAGAAGAAAAAGGAAGTTTTTGGGCTAAACAATATGCAGGTTCTATTACAGTAGGAGCTGGACAATTTTGTACCAATCCAGGCTTATTGTTAGCGGTAAAAAGCAATGCTTTAGAAAGCTTTATTACTGAATTAGGAAAAGAAATTAGCGAGATTGCCCCTACACCAATGTTGCATCCTAATATATGTAAAACATATCAAAAAGGGGTTAAAACTGCCTCAGAACAAAGTAACACTTCTGTAGTTGCTAGTTATGATACTGAAGCTTCGCCAAATTTTGGAAAGCAAAAAGTACTAACTGTAGCAGGTAGAGAATTTCTAAAAAACCCTGTTTTACATCAAGAAGTTTTTGGTCCTTATTCCATTATTGTTCAATGTGAAAATGATGCAGAATTAAAAACTGTTTTAGACGCTATAGAAGGGCAACTTACAGGAACAATTTTAGGAAATAGTAACGAATTAGCTCATAAATCTGAAATTGTTGAAGCTTTAAAAGAGCGAGTAGGAAGACTTATCTTAAACAGTGTTCCAACTGGAGTGGAGGTTTGTCCGTCTATGCATCATGGAGGGCCATTTCCATCAACCACAGATGCTAAATACACATCGGTAGGAGTGAGTGCAATTAAGCGTTGGGTGCGTCCAGTAGCATATCAAAACTGGCCATTGGAATTATTACCAAATGCTTTAAAAAATGAAAATCCGTTACAGATTATGCGTTTAATTAATAGCGAACATTCTAATAAATCTATTTAAAATATGTCAAAAATTATCAGTGGCTTTTTTTATCAGTTACTTATTTTAAGCGTCTTTCTTGTTTCCTGTAAAAGTGAAGAGGAAGATGCTTCAATGCAGTTGTTAAATATCATTCAAGAGGTAGACAATTTCAAAGTTGAAGGTACAGAAAAGCATCCTTTAGGAAATTATGAAAAGGAATTGTATAAAAAAGAAGCTGATTTTGCGCAACAGCAATTGCAAAAATTAGAAAGCTTAAATCCTGAATCGCTTACAGAAACAGAAAGAATCTCTTCTGAGTTATTACAATTCAAGCTTAAAGATATAGTTGATTTTAATAAGTTTGAAATGTATCTGAATCCTATTCAAGCAGATCAAGGATTTCATCTAAACCTAAATTATCGGGTAAAACCGATACTTGATTATGAGGATGCAAAAGCATATTTAAATGTCTTAAATGATATTCCTCATTTTGTAGACCAAAATATAGCTTTGATTAAAGAAGGCCTTGAAAAAGGAGTTTCTCAACCTAAAATTATTTTTAAAGGATATGAGTCCTCTTACAATAAGCATATTGTAGATAGTTATACCGAAAGTTATTTCTATTCTCCTTTTGAGAAACTCCCTACTACTTTTACACAGCATCAAAAAGATTCTATTTTACAAGAAGCGCAAACTGCGATTACCAAAAATG
Organism: Galbibacter sp. L-19; assembly: GCF_056857615.1. NCBI lineage: Bacteria > Pseudomonadati > Bacteroidota > Flavobacteriia > Flavobacteriales > Flavobacteriaceae > Galbibacter > Galbibacter sp. L-19. The sequence continues at coordinate 40,501 of NZ_JBSXNL010000028.1, read as the reverse complement.
TAATCCCTTCATTTAAAAAAATAAAAACTTTTTTTGAAGAAGATTATATTCCAAACACACGAGATGCCATTGGAGTTTCGGAAACCCCTGGAGGAAAAGAATTTTATCAGAATAGAATTAACTTTTACACTACAACAACAGGGTATACTGCAGATGATATTCATAAAATAGGATTGAGTGAAGTAGCAAGAATTAGAACCGAAATGGATAAAATTATTGCTGAGGTTGGTTTTGATGGAAGTTTTCCAGAGTTCTTAAACTTTTTGAGAACCGACGAGCAATTTTACGCAACCACTGGAAAAGATTTACTTAAAGAAGCTAGAGATATTGCTAAGAGAATAGATGCAGAGCTCCCAAAGTTTTTTAATACATTACCTAGAAAACCTTATGGTGTAATAAAAGTTCCCGATGCCATAGCTCCTAAATATACTGGGGGGCGCTATTCTGGAAGTCAAAGTAGCACAGAGCCTGGTTATTATCTGGTAAACACTTATAAACTAGAGAGTCGTTCTTTATATAATTTACCTGCGTTAACAGCTCATGAGGCAGTTCCTGGTCATCATTTACAAATCTCTCTTAACCAAGAGTTAGGAGACAGTATTCCTGAGTTTAGAAAAGGTTTTTATTTGTCGGCTTACGGCGAAGGATGGGCTTTGTATACTGAGTTTTTAGCTGAAGAAATGGGAATTTATACCACTCCTTATGAACAATTTGGTAAACTTACCTATGAAATGTGGCGTGCATGTAGATTGGTTGTAGATACTGGAATTCATGCAAAAGGATGGTCGCGAGAAAAAGTGGTTGAATATATGAAAAGTAATACCGCACTTTCTGAGCATGAAATTAATACAGAAACAGATAGATATATAGGATGGCCTGCGCAAGCTATTTCTTATAAAATGGGCGAATTAAAAATTAGGGAATTACGCACAAAAGCAGAAAAAGAGTTGGGAGCAGATTTTAATATCAGAGATTTTCATGAAGTGATATTAGAACAAGGAACCGTTACCCTCCCAATTTTAGAGAAAATGGTAAACAAATACATTGAAGAAGCTACTAAAATATAGATTGACTTTAAATGGCAAGAAAAACTTTTTTTTGTGTTGATGCCCATACATGTGGCAATCCCGTTAGAGTAATTGCTGGCGGCGGTCCTAACCTTGAAGGGAAGGACATGAGTGAAAAAAGACAACATTTTATAAAAGAATACGATTGGATTCGAAAAGGATTAATGTTTGAACCTCGTGGTCATGATATGATGAGCGGAAGCTTATTATATCCTCCAATAAATCCGGAAAATGATTTCGGGATTATTTTTGTAGAAACTAGTGGATGTCTTCCTATGTGCGGACATGGAACTATCGGAACCATTACAATTGCCATAGAGGAAGGACTAATTACTCCTAAAATTCCTGGGAAAATTAGAATGGAAGCCCCCGCTGGATTAATTGAAATTGAATACCAGCAAACAGGAAATAAAGTAGATTGGGTAAAGCTAACCAATGTAAAATCTTATTTGGCAGCCACCGAACTTACTATTGATTGTGACGAATTAGGCGAGTTGGTTTTTGATGTTTCTTATGGTGGTAATTTTTATGCTATTGTAGATCCACAGAAAAACTTTTCTGGAATACATAACTTTTCAGCAAGTAAGCTTATTAATTATAGTCAGGAAGTACGTCAAAAGATAAATGCAAAATACAAGGATATATTTGTACATCCAGAAGATAAAACTATCAATGGTGTAAGTCATATGCTTTGGACAGGAAACCCTATCAATCCAAAATCGACTGCTAGAAATGCGGTATTTTATGGCGATAAGGCTATTGATCGTTCCCCATGTGGAACAGGAACATCTGCAAGAATGGCTCAATGGCACGCTAAAGGACTTTTAAAACCAGGCGATGAGTTTATACATGAAAGTTTTATAGGGTCTCAATTTATTGGAAGAATTGAAGAAGAAACTACTCTTGTAGGAAAAAAAGCAATTATTCCAAGTATTCAAGGATGGGCAAAAGTATATGGTTATAATAATATTATTATTGACGATGACGACCCATACGCACACGGATTTCAGGTGATTTAAAACAACTAAGGTTTAATTTATTTATTAGAAGGCATGCAAAAAGACGTTGTTATTATTGGAGGAGGAATTATAGGGCTCTCTACGGCATACTATTTACAAAAATCTGGGCATCAGGTTACTGTTATTGATAAAGGCAGTGTTTCTGAAGGCGCTTCCTTTGTAAACGCAGGGTATATTACTCCTAGTCATATTATCCCATTGGCAACGCCTGGAATGATAGCCAAAGGAGTAAAATGGATGTTTAATTCTTCCAGTCCTTTTTACATGAAGCCTCGCTGGGATACCGATTTTTTTAAGTGGTCTTGGTATTTTCATAAATCGTCTACACATGAAAAAGTAGCGAAAGCGATTCCTGTGATAAAAGAAATAAATGTCCTCAGTAGAGAATTATATAAAGATATTTTAGCTTCTGATGATTTTGGAAGTTTTCATTTTAAGCATGAGGGCTTATTGATGCTCTATAAAACAGAGCAAGCGGGTGCTGACGAATTTGAAGTAGCTAAAAAAGCTCAATTTGAAGGGCTTGAGGCTCGTCATTTAGACAAAGATGAGTTAGACAAATTAGAACCAAATGTTCAAATAGATGCCAAAGGAGCTATTTTTTATGAATGTGATGCACATAGCACTCCTACCGAAATAATGCCCAAAATGCTAGCCTATTTAAAGGCAAATGGGGTAGTTGTTAAAACGGATGAAACCGTTGAGAATATAGAGGTTTCTAATGAGAAGGTAACAAAAGTAATTACAGATAAAAACACCTACACACCCGATGAGGTTGTAGTAGCCTCTGGCTCTTGGAGTAATGAAATAGCTAAAAAAATTGGAGCCAAAATCCCTCTTCAAGCAGGAAAAGGTTACCGAATAGATTTGCATAAATCTACCAATATTACACTTCCAGCAATTTTAATGGAAGCAAAAGTGGCTATGACTCCCATGAATGGATTTACACGTTTTGCAGGAACAATGGAATTTTCTGGAATTAATAAAACCATCCGAAAACAACGAGTAGAGGCCATAGCGAATGCTGCTAAAAATTATTATCCAGAAATAGAAATTACTTCTGAAGAAAAAGACCTAGCACAAAGCGGATTGCGACCAGTTTCTCCAGATGGAATGCCATATATTGGACGAACTAATTATTGTAAAAATGTAATTTTTGCTACAGGTCATGCAATGATGGGGTGGAGTTTAGGACCTGCTACAGGAAAATTAGTTACCGAAATTATAAATAACACAAAACCATCTATGGATTTGGCTGCCTTCCATCCAGATAGAAAGTTTTAATCCCTTATGGAGAATCGAACTCTTAGAGACATTTATATAAAGGAATTTACTTACAAACCTCGTGGCCTCTTCCTATCGGTTTTGTTTGGAAGGCTTACGAAGTAGTTTAAGTACAAATTTTATCGCTTCTTTAACAACATTTGTCAGAAATTTTATTATACTATAGGTAGTATAAATATTAAAATCAACATATGTTAAAAACTGTAGTAAAAGAAGGAGAGAGTATTGAAAGAGCGCTTAAGCGTTATAAACGTAAATTTAGAAATACCAAAGTGCTTCAACAACTTCGAGAGAGAAAACAATACACAAAACCTTCAGAAGCAAAACGTCAGACAAAACAAAAAGCGGCTTATAAAGAGCAATATTTGAGAGGGTTGGAAGAATAACCTTTTTTTGGCTTTTAGATTTAGAATATTTATTTAGTTTTACTCAACAATAGAGACTAAATATTCCAAGTTTGTTATGTGCTTATTTTTAAATGACACCGCAAACTTTGGTTCAGAAATATTCTAAATGAAAAATCCGCAGCAACATTATATAGAAAGGCTATCGCTTTTTCAAAAACAATTAAAAGCAGTTCAAAAAACACTAGCCACACTTAGTGTTTTTAGGCTGCTTGTTTTTTTGGCTCTTGTAGCAATTATCTACTTTTTTTGGGGAAATACATTGGTTTTATTGCCAAGCATCCTTATTGGGATTATTTTATTCATTGCTTTGGTTTCAAAACATAGCGATTATAAATATGAAAAAAATAAACTTCAAGTACGAATTCATACCAATGAAACTGAATTAAAAGTCCTTAAAAAAGAGTTTCATTTTTTAGAAGATGGTAAACAATACTCAAATTACGAGCACGATTTTAGTCACGATATAGACCTTTTTGGAAAAGGAAGTTTCTTTCAATACAGCAATCGAACAGCCACAAATGCAGGACAAAAATTCCTTGTAAAAATTTATACTGAAAATAATACAGAGGAGATTCCGAAGAAACAAAAAGCTATTGAAGAATTAGCCGAGATGTCCAATTGGCGACAAGATTTTAGTGCTACAGCAGCGCAAGTAAAAACGGAAGCTTCTGCAGAAACAATTATACAATGGCTCCAAAACCATACGTCTATAATTAGTAAAAATTGGACATGGTTGCCATATGTTTTTTCAATTTGTTCTCTAGTAATATGTACGCTTGCTTTTTTAGATGTTATTCCTAGTTCTGTTGTATTATATTGGTTTATCTTCGGAATTATTGTAGCCGGAAAAAAAGTAAAAGAAGTAAATAAGCTGTCGGAATATGCTTCTAAAACTCAAGATACATTTCAGCAATACCATCAATTAATTTCAAAAATTGAAGAAGCTAATTTTAGCAGTGATTTACTTAAAGAAAAACAACAAATTGTTTTAAGAAATAACACTTCTACTTCTAAAACAATTAAGCAATTTTCTAAAATGTTGGATGCACTAGAACAACGTGCCAACCTTTTGATTTCTGTGCCAGGAAATGCTTTTTTTCAAATGGACCGATACAATACAAATCGAATTGAAAAATGGATAAAAACTAATAAAAATGAAGTGGGAAGTTGGTTTGAAGTGATTGCTTTTTTTGATGCATATAATTCGCTCGGAAATTTTGCTTTTAACCATCCTAATTATACTTTTCCGAAGATAAATAATAACCAAACTACCGTAAAGGCGAACCAATTAGGACATCCTTTAATTGCTGAAGATAAATTGGTGTATAACGATTTAAGAATTGATAGAGAGCACTTTTTTGTTATTACAGGGGCAAATATGGCTGGAAAAAGTACTTTTTTAAGAACGGTATCCTTACATATTGTTATGGCAAATTGTGGCCTACCTGTTTGTGCTACTACAAGTGAATATAGCCCGATTAAGCTTATTACAAGCATGCGGACTGCCGATTCTCTTACCGATGATGCTTCATACTTTTACGCAGAGTTAAAACGCTTAAAACTGATTGTTGATAAAATTAAAACCGACACCTATTTTGTAGTTTTAGACGAAATTTTAAAAGGAACAAACAGTAAAGACAAAGCCATTGGTTCCCGTAAATTTGTGGAGAAACTCTCAGCTTCCCATTCTACAGGAATTATTGCTACGCACGACTTAAGTTTATGTGAGGTAGCTAAAGAGAATAACAAAGTAGAAAATTACTTTTTTGAGGCTTTTATCAACGGAAAAGAACTCACCTTTGATTATACATTTAAAAAGGGTGTTTGTGAAAACATGAACGCTTCTTTCCTACTAGAGAATATGGGAATTGTATGATGATGTTAAGCTGATAAGGCGTTGAGTTGGTAAGTTGGCGAAGTGATGAGTTAACCAAATACTGGAAAAAGAAACTGTCTTATTAAGTAGAGTCGAGTTACGTTTTAGAACTTTTCTCGACTCTACTCAAACTGACATTCTTTTCTTATAACTTCTTTAGTGTGCTTAAACTACTCTTATTAAAAAGTAATTTTTCTTTCCGCGTTGTAGCAATACAAACTTATTATTTATAAGGTCGTTTACGGTTATTTGGTAATCTTCTTTTACCTTTTCTTTGTTTACAGAAATAGAGTTTTCTTTAAGCGCACGTCTAGCTTCTCCATTAGATTTTAAAAACCCTGTATTAACCGCCAAGGCTCCAATAATATCTAATCCTGCTTCAATCTCGCTTTTACTAACTTCCGCTTGCGGCACTCCTTCAAAAACATCTAAAAAAGTTTTCTCATTAAGTTGCTTTAAATCGTCTGCACCACCTCCAAACAAAATTTGAGAAGCTTTTACGGCATTCTCGTATTCTTCTTTTGAATGTACAAATGTAGTAACTTCTTCTGCTAATCGTTTTTGCAATAAACGCATATGTGGCGCTTCTTTGTGCTCAGCAATTAAATTATCTATAGCTGCTTTATCTAAAAAAGTAAAGATTTTAATATATTTTTCAGCATCTTCATCCGAAGTGTTTAACCAAAACTGGTAAAATTTATAAGGAGAGGTTTTATCGGCATCTAACCATACATTTCCTCCTTCAGATTTTCCAAATTTAGAACCATCGGCTTTAGTAATAAGCGGACAAGTAAGGGCAAAAGCTTTCGCAGGCTCTTCTCCTTCACTATCAACATTCATTCTTCGAACCAATTCGGTTCCTGTAGTAATATTCCCCCATTGGTCGCTTCCTCCCATTTGCAACATACATCCGTATTCTTTATGCAAGTGGTAAAAATCGTATCCTTGAATTAATTGATATGTAAATTCAGTAAAAGACATTCCAACCCCAGAATCTGCGCTCAAACGTTTCTTTACAGAATCTTTAGACATCATATAATTTACGGTAATGCGTTTTCCTACGTCTCTAGCAAATTCGATAAAGGAAAAGTCCTTCATCCAATCATAATTATTTACAAGCATAGGTGCATTTTCAGTAGATGCATTAAAGTCTAAATATCTAGAAAGTACGCCTCTAATACCTGCAACATTTTTCGCAAGGGTAGCTTCGTCTAATAAATTACGCTCATCAGATTTTCCTGACGGATCTCCAATCATTCCTGTAGCACCCCCTACAAGAGCAATTGGTCTATGCCCTGCTTTATAAAGGTGAACTAAAAGTATAATAGGCACTAAACTTCCAATATGTAATGAATCTGACGTTGGATCAAAACCAATATAAGCCGTCGTCATTTCTTTTGTAAGTTGTTCCTCCGTTCCCGGCATCATGTCGTGTACCATGCCTCTCCAGCGTAATTCTTCTACTAAATTTGTAGCCATTTCTTTTGTTTTTTAGACAGCCGCAAAGATAGAACAATAGATTTATTTGAGGAATTGTTTTATACAAGAATACAGCGCATAGGTAAAGTACACACTTTGATTTAATCCCTCATTGAGGGTTTAATTCCCCAAAGCCTGTACTGAGTTTACCGAAGTGCTCTGCATCGAAATGGTTTTAATTTGTTTCCTTTGAATACCTCGTAGGTTTGCCTCGAGGTAGTTGATTAGAATATTTAATGTCAAGTTAAATAGTGATGAAAAGTAATCCCTAATAAATAGATACGCTAATCTCTCGGTTATATTTTAAACTCAAACTTGATTCTTTTTAAGCTTTGGTTTGGCCTTAGGTTTTTCAGGAATTAAATCTATTTCTAGTGCCTTGTAATCTAGTTTCCAGCCTATAGCTTGTACCATATTTTCAATCATAAGTACTGCATCTAGCGCTTCTTTTTTTGCAGATTCTAGAAGACCGCTTTCTGGAATTTTCTTTAAAATATGTTCTTTAGCCTCACTGTGTAAAGTAGAAAGGTCATCGGTTTTAAACCAATTAAAAAGGCCTTCTTTAATATCGTAATATTTTACATCTGGTTCTATGCTTAACACTTCAGGCTCTGGAAAGGAAGTAAGAATTATCTTCTTAGAACTTGGATCTGCATGCATTTCAATTTTTTTTAAATCGAAACCTACATTTACTTTTGCATTAATTACTAATAATGCTTTTTTCTTACTGCTGATTAGTTTTAAGAAATGTTCTCTTACGTTTTCATACTGATAAATTTCAGCAAATTCACCTTCTACAGTAATCAGTTTATAAACATTTCTAATTTTTTCAAGAATAATTATTGATTGCTCCTGAGTGTTTTCAGAAGAACGTCGTTTCCAAAAAATAGAAACCAACCAATAGGTTCCTAAAATTCCGAATAATAATCCTAAAAGTATTTGAAGAATATCACTCATGTGTTTTTCCTATTTTTCCTAAATGTGTATTTTGAAAATCATCGTTGTATTTTAATCCGTAGCCAAAAATTCTGTCAAAAGAAGCATGGGAGAACAGTAAAATTCCGATAAATTGTAACACTTCAGAGGATAAAAATACACCAATAAAATAAAAAATCAATGCTACCCCTTTATGGTGAAACAAATTATAGGCAAAAGCTCCAATTTTTGAATTGAAAAGATAACCCAACATTCCGATATCGGGAGCGAAAAACAAACCAATAAACCACCACCAACTTATAGATAAATTCGTAACCATAAAAATCCCTAAAAGGAACATGATAAGTTCTTCTATTTTTAAGCTTGATTTCATACAAATACGTTTATATAAAGTGTTTTTAATGCTGCATAGCCACAATTAAAAAATACCAGTCTTAGCTACTAAATTGGGCACGAAAATAAACTCCGTAATGGTAGTATCTAGTCTTGATTCCTCATCATGATTCCAGTAATATTGTCAAACACGTAAAAGGACATTATTTGCCCAAATTTAATGATAAACCAAAAATCGGCACAAAACCAAAATAAATAAGTGCTAAGAAATTAAAATGTAAAAAGAAAAACTAAGTAAGCTTGAACTAGCCATTAATTATATACGTTGTAACCGTTGCACAACTCTAAATTTATAAGAAAAGAGGATTGTCCTAATTTTTAGTATTAGATAAGTTGTTGTTTTCTAGGCATATGTAATTTTCAAGAACTGCTTTTAATTAGAAATTTGATTAAAAAAAGAGATTGAGCAACAGCCACCGTTGTTGTGGCTAGTGCTTATTTTTTCAATTCGTTAATTTCCTTCTTTAGGTCGGGAAGTTCTTTTATAATGATTGTCCAAATTACTTCATCCGAAATGCTGTCATATTCGTGAGCGATTCGATTTCTAGTTCCGATTATTTTTTGAGCATTTTTAATTTTAATATCGGAATTTTTATATTTTAAAATCCTGTTGATGGCTTCTCCAATTATTTCAATATTTCGTTCTACCGCTTTTTTGGTTTTTAAATCTTTTTGATACACGAAAAAATCACATTTTTCAGGTAAGAAGTCAAAAATTTCATCAATTGACCTTTCAACGTCTTCAAGCCAAGAGTTAATTCTATTGTCCATAAATCAACACTTTGGTTTCATCAAGTTCTTTTCTGAAATATTTGTTTTTAATTGCTCGGTGTTCAATTAGGTCAATTTGACGTTTTAATAATTTTTCCAATTTATCTTTTAGTTGAAAGTATAAATTTGTGTATTCAAATGGGTCATTTTCATCAAAGTCCACAACAAAATCGATATCAGATTCATCGCTAAAATCATCTCTAGTTACTGAACCAAAAGCAGAAAAAGTCCGAACTTTGTATTGTTCACAAAGTTTTTTAATCCGATTAATATTTTTGTCGTTTATTTTCATATCTCAAAAATAGCCAAAATTCTTGTATGTTTAATTTTACTTGCGATTTTTCTAGCATTAGCCACAACGTCTCGGCTATGGCAAGTAGGGCAGGTAAGGAAACTTTTCGTTTCCGTCTGGTCTGCTAGCCAGAGCTTTTTGTTTTGTGATTATCTTTTCTTTATTAAGTCCGCCAAATCTTTTGGATTTGGCGGACTTAATAAAGAAGCCCAAGCCTTTAAATATAGCACTTTATGTCCTATTTTTTAGGTATTGTTGGCATTAGTTATTTTCCCGCAATCTTTATTAATTCGGGAATAAAATCAGCATAAGTTGGATATTTATCTCTATTATTTTCAAATCGCTCAATTAATTCATTTTCCATTTTTTCGAGATAAATAAAACCCTTGTTTTCGTCCCTTATTTTTTTTGCATTTTCATTGCCGAAATAAATTGATGCAATTCGAATCTCTAATAATCTTACTACATGTTCTACCAAATAACCTGTTAAACTTCCTATGCCTTCTCGTTGCATAGTTTCTTTTATCTCTTCGGTTAGTAAGGATTCATGATTCTGAATATAGTCAGATATTTCTTGATTGTAGAATGAAGAATTAACGAAAGAATGACCAAATTCATGTACACACAAATTTGTTATGAAATCTTTGTCGTCATAACCAAATTGTTTTATTGAATCAGTAGAAAAATTTGTTAAATCAATATTATCAGAAGGGCTAATAAATTGATAAGCCATTGAAATTTCATCTGCGTTTACACTCGGCCCGATACCTCGCCAGTCTCCGGTAATAAATAGAGGCTCAGGTGAAATTACATAACGGTCATTTATCTGGTTAGTATATTCTTCCATTTTACCCACTAAATCAATGTCCTTTGCGATTTTGGATATTTCTTGAATGGCACCTTCATAATAATAAAGATGTTTTTCAATAAATGCATCAACATTGGCAATAATATAGAAGTCGTGGAGAGATTGATATAATAAGTTCCATTTGGGGTCTAGTCCAGTCTGTGTTGAATCATTTAGTTCGTATTCTTTATTTTTTTTGGATATTGTGTACTTGTCCCCAAATTCAGGAAACTCCTTTTTATGTAGAAGATATAATGAAATAGCATCGTCTCCACCACATTGTTTTATCAAATCTAGGACTTCATGATTTTCGAATTGTTCAAAGGAACTTAGTAAATCGTCTCTTACTGGGTTTGGTCTTGTTACCCATTTCCGATTTTTTTTATAAGATTATAGGCAATTCTAAAAGTGATTATATTTCTATTTATCTCATATTCGATTGATTTCAATTCCGTCGTTGGTGCTACTTTTTCGATAATTTTTGTTTTATTATCTCTGCAAGAAACAAATGAAACGAATAGAAATAAATAGAAGGTTACTTTTCTCATTGATTTTTTTTTCATAATTAATGCCAACGGTCTTGTATATGGCTCGTAGCGTTTATTTTCGGTTTGGCACAGACTTTAGCAATTCCGAGTGGATTCGGACGTAGTCTAATCCGCCGTAATTGCGGTTATACATTGTGACTGTTGCACAAGCTCTTTTTTAATCAAATTTCTAATTAAAAGCAGTTCTTGAAAATTACATATGCTTAGAAAACAACAACTTATCTATTACTGAAAATTAGGATAATCCTCTTTTCTTCTAAATTTAGAGTTGTGCAACGGTTACCATCTTTGTTAGCAACTGGCTTTTATATTCTCATTATGTTATCTACCTTACTTTGGATATTATCAATACTCTCAAAAAATGGAATTAATTCGGGTTCTATCCATTCTATAAGTTGATAAAGTTTTGTTCTTATGTTCAGAACTTCAACGCAATCAATATTATTCCCAACAAAACATAGTGGCTCACAATGGTTAACTCTATTTCTAAAATTTCGTATGTCGTCCAATTTCGAATAAATACTTGCCCTATCTTCTGTGGCTGGTTTATTCACAAATATATGAATTGGTTCGCCCGCAATAAGAGAGTAGTGGTGTCCAAGAAATAATGCTATCCAGAAACCAAAAGTTTGGTCAGATATTATCTTTCCACTTGTAATTGGAATTCCTCTTCTTGTCAATTTATCCTCGGTCTTTTGAACCGAACGTTTTAAGAAAAAGTTCGAATGACGTAATGAATTGTTTCTCATAAAACCATTTTTTTGATTAATAATCCAATCGGTATCAACAAAATGGCTCGAAAGTTGAAGATTTAAACTATTTCTTAAGACAACTTCAAATTGAGTTAAGGTGGGATGTGTAGCTTGTGCTAATTTTATGTTAGCATTATATAATCTTTTTGCTCGATTCTTGTCATTACCAGTCGCATTGAGGTATCTATTATGTCTTGGTCTCGATAAATATTTATTTCTTAATTCATTTCTCATATATTGCGCAATATCGAAAATTTATTTGTATATTTGCATCATATAGACTTGATAAAGCCTCTTCCTTTACTGGAACGTAATCAAGTAGAAGATTTAAAAAAGGAATTCTTAATTGAGTTCCTTTTTTTGTTTTCAGCTTGTTGCTAACACATAAATAAACTTAAGTTAAACAATTTATTTATATGATTTTATATAATTAAGTAAAAAATCATTACCTATTAAAATCTTTTGATTTATTTCCCCTTTTGTGGAGGCATTTGCCTTGTCTATATTAAATCTCTCTGTGAGGATTTCATCAGTATATTTTTATTGTTTTTCAAGGGGGAGATGGAATATCCAAACAATCATTTTACTGTGTATCTAAAATTTTATATAAAATAGGTTTACTGGGAGAAGCATCGTTAACAAACGAAACTATTTGTAGGTTTAAAAAATACAAGCCGTCAACTACCAAATTGGGTATAAAAATAAACTCAGTAATGGTAGCATCTAGCCTTAATTCCTCATCATAACTCCAAAAAGCTTTATGAGCCAATAATTTTCCATCGTCTTTTTCTTTATCAACCGATGGTAAATCTATTAGCAAATGCTTAATGCCAGATTCTCGAATAAATATAGCGGTTTCTTCAGAAAGATATGGCGGATTGGTATGCGAATAATGTTTTGATAATTTTTCTTCAGAATTAGGAAATGTTCTAATAACAAGGGCTTCTGCGGTGGTGTCTTTTAAAACCGTTCCTAACTGATGCTTTTGAATCACAAAATCGTCTCCTACTTTTTCGGGAGTTATGGAAATAACTTCAGCTAAGAAAAAAAACTGTTTTAAAACGTCGTTTACACTATAAAAATCTTTGGTAATATGCCCAACACATTCGGTATGTGTTCCATGTGCATGCGGATTAAAAAAGATGTTGTTAAAATTAGTAGAAGCCCCACTTTTTACACTTCCTATAAAATCTTTGGTAGTTACAGGTTTTATTTCAGGAGCAGGTACATACCATGCATTAGGATTGCTATCATCGCCTTTTAACGGAATAGAAATATCAATAGGTGCAGAAAAATCTATTGTGTAATTTTTGTTTTTATATTGAATAATGCTCTTCATTAAATTTCATCAATTATAAATAAATCTGAAGCAATTCCATCGGTAAGAAATTTTCCTTTTTGAGTGGCTTTTAATGTCTTACCAGAAGCCTCGTCTGTAATTATTAAAAGTTCTTTTTCAAGATATTTTTTGGCTTGTTTTAAAAGGTAAGCTACATAATTTTCACCAAAATCCTCGGTTATTTTTTTTAAAGAAACACCCCAAACCGTTCTTAGTCCAGTCATAACCGCTTCATTATATCTATCTGTTACCGAAAGATTTTCTACTTCGCTAGGCAATTTATTCTCCGTAATTATTTGTATGTATTTACTGTTATTATTTATATTCCAACTTCTATTATTGCCGTCAAAACTATGTGCTGAGGGACCAATACCAAGGTATTTTTTACCGAGCCAATAAGCGGTATTATTTTTACTAAAAAAACCTTCCTTTCCAAAATTGGACAGTTCATAATGCACAAAATTGTTTTTTTCAAGTGTCTCGGTAAGGATGTTGAAGTGTTGTTGCGCTAAGGCGTCATCAACATCCTCTATAATCCCTTTTTCAATAAATTTTGCCAATGCAGTTTTGGGTTCAACAGTAAGAGCATAACTAGAAATGTGCGGAATATTAAACGACAATGCGGTTGCAATATTTTCCTTCCAATGTTCAGGCGACATATGCTGAATGCCGTAAATTAAATCTATTGAGATGTTACTAAAATATTGTGTGGCAGTTTCTAAACAATTTATTGCCTCTTGCGCATTATGCGCTCTGTTCATCAACTTCAAATCTTCTTCAAAAAAAGACTGAATCCCGATACTGAGTCGGTTAACAAGTGTTTGAGCAAGGGCAATAATTTTTTCTTTATCCAGGTCGTCTGGATTGGCTTCTAAGGTAATTTCTGGATTTTCGGCCACGTCAAAATGATGATAAACAGCGGCTATCAATAAATTAATTTCTGCTACCGAAAGTACACTTGGCGTTCCCCCACCAAAATAAATGGTTTCTATTGGCTCATTAATTTCATTCTTTCGGAGTATTAATTCCTTCTCTAAAGCTTCTACCATAGCTGTTTTCTTTTTCATAGAAGTTGAAAAATGAAAATCGCAATAATGGCAAGCTTGCTTGCAAAACGGGATATGAATATAAATTCCAGCCATAATGCAAAGGTATTGTTTCAGAAAAAATTACTTCGCTTTTTTAATACTTACTTTTATAGACTTGCTAATGGGGGTATAACTTTTATCGGCATATTGATTAATAGGAATCAACACATTTGTTTCAGGAAAATAAGCTGCTAAATTTTGCTTCGGAATTTTATACGGAACTACTAAGAATTGTTTTGCAATACGTTCAATACCATCATAATTACTAATTAAATCTACAATATCAAGTTTCTTTAATTGATGCTTTTTCATGTCCTCTTCATTCATCAAAACAACACGTCTCTCATTGTAAATCCCTCGATAACGGTCGTTAAGCCCATAAATTGTAGTATTAAATTGGTCGTGTGAACGAATAGTCATCAATAGAAATTCATTTTCATTTAAATTATGCAACGGTAAATTGCAATTGGTAAATTGCGCTTTTCCCTGTGGAAGCATACTAAAATCTAATTCTCTAACATTATTTGGAAGATAGTAACCCCCTGCTTCACTTTTTTCTGAGACCTTTTTAAAACCAGAAAGTACAGCTCCCATTTTTTCTCTAATCAAATGGTAATTTGCGCTTAATTCTAGCCAATTTACAGGATGTTCTCCTTTAAAATAAGCATTTGCAATCCCTCCAATTATTTCAGGCTCGCTCTTTAAATTACTCGAGGCAGGCTTTAAAATTCCTTTAGTTTGATGAACTTTACCCATACTATTTTCAACTGTTAAAAAACGAGAAGTTCCATTTTTTTTATCTTGTTCAGACCGACCTAGCGTTGGTAAAATCAATGCTTTCTTTCCTGGAACCAGATGCGACCGATTTAATTTTGTGCTTATATGCACCGTAAGATTACAGTTTTGTAATGCCGTGGCTGTATAATTAGTATCTGAGGCTGCAGATAAAAAATTTCCTCCCAAGGCTACAAACACTTTTGCACGTTCTTCATGCATTGCTTTAATAGCTTTTACGGTATCAAAACCTTCTTTGGTTGGTGCGTCAAATAAAAATGTTTTTTTAATATTTTCATTTAATTTTTCATTCACAAAATGCATAATCCCAACCGTTCGATCTCCTTGTACATTGCTATGCCCCCGAACAGGGCATGTGCCTGCACCAGGTTTCCCTAAACTCCCCTTCAGCAATAATAAATTTACACATTCTTGGATATTTTCAACTCCATTTTTATGTTGTGTAAGTCCCATTGCCCAGCATATAATAATTTTCTTATTTTTTGCTAATAACGCAACAGTTTGATTTATTAAACCCTCGTTAACTCCACATTGATTTAAAAGTTCTTCTTCTGAAAATTGATTTAAATGATTTATAAAAGATTGATATCCTGCAGTATATTTTTCAATAAAATGATGATCAAAAACCTCCTTATTACCTTCATCCAGAATGGCTAATTTTTTCATGATTAGCTTTAATAATGCTACATCTCCATTAATTTTTACAGGAAGATGGATATTGCTTATAGCAGTTCCTGAAAAAAATCCGTTTACTTCCTGCGGATTTTTAAACCGTGTTAGACCAGCTTCTTCCAAAGGATTTACACTTATTATATGGCCGCCATTATTTTTACATTTTTCTAATGCAGATAACATTCGAGGATGATTTGTACCTGGATTTTGCCCAATCACCATAATAACCTCAGCTTTATATAAATCTTCAAGTTTTACAGAACCCTTTCCGATACCTAGTGTTTCACCTAATGCTACGCCGCTTGACTCATGACACATATTGGAACAATCGGGCATATTGTTAGTTCCAAAAGCACGTGCAAAAAGTCCGTATAAAAAGGCAGCTTCATTACTAGACCTTCCAGAGGTATAAAAAATAGCTTCATCTGGAGAATTAAGTAGCTGTAACTCTTCAGCTACAATATTAAAAGCATCCTGCCATGAAATAGGTGTATAATTAGAACTTTCAGTATCTAAAAACATAGGTGTTTCAATACGGCCACTTTTTCCAATTTCATAATCTGTCCATGTGGAGAGTTCTTCAACAGCATATTTTTTAAAAAAATCAGTATTTACACGCTTGGTAGTAGCTTCTTCTGCTAGCGCTTTCGCACCGTTTTCACAATACTCCCCTAATTTTGAACGATGCTCTGGGTCAGGCCAGGCGCAACTTGGGCAATCAAAACCTCCCTTTTGATTCATATGGGAAAGTGCTCCTAACGGACGAGTAATGCCCATTTCTTTAAAAGCATGTTTCAAAGCTACTTTCACAGCTTTAAATCCTGCCGCATATGTTTCGGGTTCTTTAAGTGTAATTCCAGAAAACTTAATATTCCCCTCCGTACTAATATCTCGATACTTTCTTTTTGTCATTTTATCTATTTCATAAAATTCCTGTGGATTGTATAAAGGTAATCATTGCTATCCTTTTAAAATATATAGAATTTATTAAACTTCTGTTATATCAAGTCTTATATGAGGCTTTAAAAAAAGAGCCCTTGCTATTAATAAAAATGAATAAAAAGAAGATTTTAGAGATGTTATTTCTTTAAACTACTTATTTTATGATAGTTAATATTTAGTCTTTGTTCATATAGCGAAGCGGTCTTGCATTTTTTTTCTGACATTAATGAAATAAAATACAAAAAAAGTCCAGAAACATCTGGACTTTGGAATTAATCAAAATAGTTACAATATTTAGCTTGCAACGTTAGTAGCATGGGGGGATGGTTTCTTTACCACCAAATATTATATAAAAATTAAATTATAAAGACGTGAGGTATATATACGTACTAATATAGATAAAATATTTCACATTATGAAGTATTTTTTACATTATTATTAAACTATTTTTTTACAATCAATAAATTATATAAAATTGAAAGGTTTTAGTTAAATACAATTCAAATACCTAAAAATGGCTGTATTTAATACACGCCTCTACGATTACTATTCTTGGATTTATTTAAACTTTTCCCCAATACTATGAGTCCTATCCCAAATATTGGAAGGTCTTTTAGTATAAAGAAATTTGTAACAAAAAAATCATCCACAAATTTCCAAGTATTAGGAGTAGTATATAAAAAGCTAAGTGTAGTTAAAAAAGTTAGCGTTGTTAATGTTCCAGCTATAACTCCTGCTTTTTTACTCCAAAAAGAGAGAATTAATCCCAGAGCTGTAATAATTTCCATTATACCTATAATAATAGAGGTTTCTTGGATGGAAAAAAATGAATAAAAAATATTCATCATCGGGTGATTAGCCACTAAATTTTCGATGGCTTTTGCTTCTGTTTCCGTAAACTTAAATAAGCCTATCCAAATTAAAATTGTTGCTGTACCTAGTACCGCAATTGTATATCCTATTTTTTCACAATAATTTGTCTTCATATAACTTATGAGTTCCTGTTGTTACTTGATAATCGAGATTTGAATGCTCCAAAACCTGTCCTGAGTTTTCCGAAGGGATTGATACGAAATATTTTTTAGCTTTTCCTTTTAATCCCTCATTTAGGGTTTAATTCCTCAGAGCCTGTGCTGAGTTTGCCGAAGTACTCTGCATCGAAATGGGTTTAATTTGTTTCCTTTGAATACCTCGTGATCTTGTTCCGAGGGAGTTTCCTACAGAACATCTTCCTCTGTTGGATCCCAAAGTTCCATTGTAATATATATTACTTTTTGGGTAGTAGAAGTATTATGAATGGTTGCATTACCATGGTTAATTAATTTGGAAGCACCACCCGATTGTATTATTTCTTTTACGAATTTATTTTTTTGAATTTCTAAGGCTCCTTCCAATACATATATATAAGTAGGTCTGTTGAGATAGTTTTGCTCAGGAAGAGAGTCTCCAGATTTAATTTTAATTTTTCTAGTGCGTAATGTTCGCTCGTTTAAAGTAGTAGAACCTTCTGGAAAATTAATATCTGAAAGTGGAACATAAAATATAGATGTACTTACTTCTGCGCCTTCTACATGAGTTGAGTTGTTTATATAAAACGGATTTTCTTCAGTTTTTAATTTATCAAAAAGCTCTAATTTTTCAGCATATATATTTCCGTTACAAAGCGAGCCATTATCTAAAAAATCGAAAGTAATTAACTTAAGAGTATCACTACTAGATAAATTTACCGCATAATGAACAATTCCATTAAATTCTGCATAAGATGTAGCATAAGGAACCGTTACAAGCTTTTCCTCATCCTCATCCTCCATACTATAACTACTTACATCCATTCCTTCACCACTTACAATACTTAAAATTGCTGGACGATTTTCATGACTATGTACGGGTATTTTACCTCCTGGAACAACATCTAAACGTCTCAATCGTAAACCTCTACATTCTATGGGTTTATTGCCTTCAGGGATAACAATATCTGACACTTTTAGGGTTTTAAGAACTTCAGAAGTAACACCTAATGGGGTATTCTCTATTTGTGCGCTAGCAGATGTAATTATTAATACTGCAACAAAAAATGTTAGAATTAAATCTTTTAACTTTGAAGTTTCCATGTTCTTACTTTTTTAATGGGTGTAAATACTTTACGCTTTCTTATACTATTAATTCTTTAATATTTTAAAATGGGGTGAAAGCAGAGTTATCTATTTTTTAAACTCAAGAAAATCTACGAAAATAATTTCAATAAGAATCATTATTTTCTACTAATATCATATAATTACGATGAATCGTCTATTTTATCCTTTGTACTGCATCTTAGTAACAATTATATTATCAATCAAAGAATATAAAAGTTGAAGTTATACGTTACATTAATTGTTCTTAATAGTCACAAATACTATTGTTTAAAGCAATTTCACTATTCCATCACCTTTTAAAGTTTTATACACAATAAGTTAGCATCTCTTTAAAGTTGTAAAAAATTAAATTATTTATTATTTGTATTAAAGAAATAGCTTATATTTGCACCCGCTTAAGCCATAAGGCAAGCAAATTATTATTAATAATAGGGGTCGAGAACCCCGCTAATTAATGGATTATGCCAGTAAAAATTAGATTACAAAGACACGGTAAAAAAGGAAAACCTTTTTATTGGGTAGTAGCGGCAGATGCTCGCGCAAAAAGAGACGGTAAATTTCTTGAAAAATTAGGAACTTACAATCCAAACACAAATCCAGCTCAAATAGACTTAGATGTTGATGGTTCTGTAAAGTGGCTTCAGAATGGTGCACAACCTACTGATACTGCAAAAAGAATTTTATCTTACAAAGGAGTTTTATTGAAACACCACTTATTAGGAGGTGTAGCAAAAGGAGCTTTAACTGAAGAAGAAGCTCAAAAGAAATTTGAAGCTTGGGTTGAAGAGAAAACTGGAAAAGTTGATGCTAAAAAAGGAGATTTAGAAAAAGCTAAAGAAGAAGCTAAAGCTAAAGCTTTTGAAGCAGAAAAAGAAATTAATGAGAAGCGTATTGCAGCAGCAGCAGAAGCTCCAGCTGAAGAAGAAGTAGCTGAAGAAGCTGCTCCAGAAGCAGAGGCACAAGCTGAAGAGCCTGCAGCAGAAGCAGAAGAAGAAAACAAAGCAGACGCTTAATATATTATTTTCATGAGAAAAGAAGAATGCTTCTATCTCGGCAAAATAGTTAAAAAGTACGGCTTTAAGGGCGAGGTATTAGCAAAGCTTGATACCGACGAACCTAAACTCTACGAAAATTTGGAATCAGTATTTATTGCCCATGGCAATAATCTGGTTCCTTTTTTTATAGAAAAATCTTCCCTTCATAAGTCGCAATTATTAAGAATGCGATTAGAAGATGTAGACACAGAAGCCGAAGCTGATGCTATTTTAAAGAGTGAACTCTATTTACCTTTAGCGTTTTTACCAAAATTATCTGGAAATCAATTTTATTTCCATGAAATTATTGGTTTCTCTATGAAGGATAACAATTATGGAGTAGTTGGAACTATTGTTTCTGTAAACGATAATACTGCTCAAGCACTATTTGAAGTAGAGAACAATGGCAAACAAATTTTAATTCCGATGAACGATGAGTTTATCGAAAAAGTAGATCGCGAGAATAAACAAATAATTGTAAATACTCCAGAAGGACTTATAGATTTATATTTATAAGTTGCTACTAATTTTGCGAGTCTCAATGTTCGTTTTATATGTCAAATAAACCATTTCAATTTAAAGAATTTACAATCCAACAAGACAGGTGTGCAATGAAAGTTGGCACCGATGGAGTGTTGCTAGGTGCTTGGGTTTCATTAGCTCAAGAACCAAATTCTATTCTCGATATTGGAGCAGGAACAGGTTTATTAACATTAATGATGGCTCAGAGAAGCACTGCGGAATTAATAGATGCTCTTGAAATTGACGATGCTACTTACGAGCAATGTGTTGATAATTTAGAAGCTTCTCCATGGGGAGATCGTTTATTTTGCTACCATGCAGGTTTTGATGAGTTTGTTGCAGAAATAGACGACACATACGATTTGATACTTTCCAATCCGCCATTTTATACTGAAAATTATACAACAGAAAATGAGCAGAGAGACAAAGCTAGATTTAATTTTTCACTCCCTTTTGAAGAATTAATTTCTGGAGCTGCTAAATTATTAAGTCCAAATGGAACATTCAATGTTATTTTACCTTATAAAGAAGAAAGTTATTTTCTTGAAATTGCCAAAGCTAACAGCCTCTTCCCTTTAAGTATTACCCGTGTAAAAGGAAACCCTACTTCAGAAATAAAAAGAACACTTTTAGAGCTTTCATTTAAAAACGTTTCATCTACTTATTCTGAATTAATTATAGAAACCGAAAGGCATGTATACACCCCAGAATACATAGCACTTACAAAAGATTTCTATTTAAAAATGTAGGTCTAGCCTTCTATTATTAATCAGAATTACCCACATATTAAATTACTTATTTCTTAAAATAATATGTTTTATTTTGTAGGAATGTCATATTTTTTGTAATATAGCGGGTATATTATGCAATTTATTAATTGAAACTTATAGAGATAAAATCATTTCTATTTTTTTAAACGTATTGCTAAAACGTTTTAGCTATTTGTCTTAGCTAAGTTTTAGCATTGTTTTTTCTTTAATTAATAAATCGTTTTAGTATAAAATTAATTATAAACTAACTGTATTTATGAAAACTAATTTATTTAAAAGGTTAGTGTTGCCAATAGCATTTATATGCTTTGGATACACACAAGCACAAACAGTTTCTGGAACTGTTTCTGATGAAAACGGTCCATTGCCTGGGGCCAATGTTTTGGTAAAAGGAACAACAAACGGAACACAAACAGATTTTGATGGAAATTATGAACTAAGCGATGTGCCTAACGACGCCGTATTAGTTTTTAGTTTTATCAGTTTTAAAACAAAAGAAGTTCCTGTTGGGGGACAATCTACCATTAATGCAATACTTCAAAGTGACACACAAGCTTTAGATGAAGTGGTTGTGATTGGTTATGGTACGCAAAGAAAATCGGATTTAACAGGGTCGGTTTCTACAATTAGTAGTGAATCAATACAAGAAATGCCTACTACAAATCCTGAACAAGCATTAGCTGGTAAGGCAGCGGGTGTTAATGTTTCTTCAAATTCAGGGAGACCAGGTGGAAATACTAACGTTAGAATTCGAGGTAACAACTCAATTAACGCTAACAACTCTCCTTTATATGTTGTAGATGGAGTAATTGGCGCTGGACCGATTAACTATTTAAATCCGAACGACATTAAGTCGATGGAGGTTTTAAAAGATGCTTCTGCTACTGCTATTTATGGTGCACGAGGTGCTAATGGAGTTATTATTGTAACTACTAAAAGAGGTTCTAAAACTGGAGGTCAGGTAAGTTTTGATTCTTTTATTAGTATTGGAGAAATGGTAAGAAAGCTAGATGTATTAAACTCTGAAGAGTTTTTACAAGTAGAAATGAATTCTTACAACAATGCTCAAAAATATGATCCAGTAGGTTGGGCAAATGGGAAATATGAAAACCCAATGAACTATAGAAACGACCGTACATTATTTGATGCTAACGGAAACCCTTTATACGATACAGATTGGCAAGAAGAAGCTACTAGAACTGCTATAACTCAAAACCATAACCTATCGTTTACAGGAGGAGATGAAAAAACATCATATGGTTTATATTTAAATCATTCGGATCAAGAAGGTGTTCTTTTAGAATCATATTTAAAAAGATATTCTGGAAGATTAGTATTAGACGGTCAGGTTAAAGATTGGCTAAAAGTTGGAGGTAGTTTTACATTCAACCATATAGAAGAAAACAGAGTTGATGGCGGTGTTGGTGGTTTAACAGCTTTAAGAATGATGGTGGAAACGCTTCCTATTGTGCCAGTAAAATATCCTAGTGGAGATTATGGTACAAATGCAGATTATCCAAACATGGAAGGTGGAGAAAACCCAGTCAATATTCTTTTAAACAGAACAAACATCTTAAAGACTCAAACTTTCTTAGGAGACGTTTATGCTAATATAGATATTGCAAAAAATCTACAGTTAAGAACTAGTATTGGAGCGAATATTAATAATACGCAAGATAATTTCTATTCTGGTAGAGAACTAAACAACTTAAGTGCTAACTTTCAAGGGGAAGCTACTATAAGAAATACTAGAACTAATTACTGGCAGTTTGAGAACTTTCTTACTTATGATTATGAAATCAATGAGAACCATAGGATTAATGCCATGGGAGGTTTAAGCTGGCAACAATATGATTACTTCTATAGTTTTGCAGGAAGTAGAGGTTTTACAGACGATTTTTATCAATATAATAATTTAGAAGTAGGAGCAAATCCGCTAACACCAGATTCAGATGTTTATCAATGGACTCTAAATTCTTTCTTCGGAAGAGTTAATTATAGCCTAATGAATAAATATTTATTCACCATTACGGGTCGTTTAGATGGGTCTTCTAAGTTTGGAGAAGATAACAAAAGAGCATTCTTTCCTTCGGCTGCATTTGCTTGGAAAGTTTCA
Organism: Galbibacter sp. L-19; assembly: GCF_056857615.1. Classification (NCBI taxonomy): domain Bacteria; kingdom Pseudomonadati; phylum Bacteroidota; class Flavobacteriia; order Flavobacteriales; family Flavobacteriaceae; genus Galbibacter; species Galbibacter sp. L-19. Next base: position 17,417 of record NZ_JBSXNL010000028.1, on the reverse strand, counting down.
GAAGAAGATTTCTTAAAAGACAGTGAGACTATTTCCAACCTAAAATTTAGAACAAGTTATGGAGAAACAGGAAACTCAGAAATTGGGGTTTACCAATCTCTTGCTAGTTTAGGATCTAGTACTGCAATTCTTGGAGGTGAGAGATTTCCTGGTGTTGGTATCGGAACTTTAGCAAATCCAGATTTAAAATGGGAAAAAACAGCACAATTTGATGCTGGTATAGAATTGGGTATGTTTAATAACAGAATAGAATTAGAGACGGATGTTTATTACAAAAAAACTACAGACATGCTATTAAATGCACCTGTGCCAACATCTAGTGGATATTCTAACATCTACTCTAACATTGGTAGTATGGAAAATAAAGGTTTAGAACTTACTTTAAACACTGTTAATATTCGTTCGGAAGATTTTTCATGGACTACCACCTTCAATATTTCCTTCAATAAAAATGAAATATTGGCTCTAGGAGAACAAGACGACGATATTTTTCCTGGACCAGGATTTTTATCTGACACAAATATTCTAAGAGTTGGAGAGTCTGTAGGATCATTTTACGGATTAGTAAGAGAAGGAACTTGGGGGAGCGACGAAGCTGCAGAAGCAGCAGTATATGGCCTTCTACCTGGAGATATTAAACATGCAGACTTAAATGACGATGGGCAAATAAATGCTGCTGACAGAAAAATAATAGGAAGTGGTTATCCTGAAGGATTTGGTGCTTTATTTAACACCTTTACATATAAAAATATAGACCTAACAGTAGATCTTCAATTCTCATATGGAAATGATGTGTTGAATTTATCTAGACACTCTGGAGAAGACAGAACAGGACAAGCAAATAGTTATGCAACTGTTTTAGATGGATGGACACCAGACAATCAAAACACAATGATTGCACAAAACAGACCTTCAAGCGCATATTATAGATCTACCATAGATTCTAGAATGGTAGAAGATGCATCTTTTATAAGAGGTAGAAATCTAATTCTAGGCTATAATTTTTCGCAAGATGTTTTAGATAAATTTAAATTAAAAAGATTAAGACTATACGCTTCTGTACAAAATTTCTTTTTAGCTACAGACTACACAGGATACGATCCTGAAGTAAGCACATATGGTGATGCTTTCGCGCAAGGAATCACATTTTTTGATTATCCTAAACCTCGAACATTCACTTTAGGAGTAAACCTTACTTTTTAAACTTAAAAAATGATAGCAATGAAAATTTCAAAAAAAATATATATCAACGCACTCTTATGCCTAGTTTTATTAGGCGTGAGTAGTTGTTCAGATTTTTTAACTGAAGAAAATGAATCTGAATATACGCAAGACAATTATTTTCAAACTAGAGAACAAGCAGAATCAGCAATTAACACCCTTTATGCTTCTTTAAGATTTGTAAGTGACGGTTCTGGTACTTATGGAGAGAGTCCATTTATGATGCTTGAGTTCGCAACAGGTTTATGTAATACAGAAGTTGGGCAAAGTCAGTTTAACAACGCATACCGAAATTTAACTGCAAACTCAGAAGATGCATATGCGTTAAATTGGTGGCAGAACTCATATAGAGCTATAGCCAATGCAAACTTGGCAATTGCGCGTATTCCTGAAATAGATATGGCACAAACCGATAAGGATAACCTTGTTGGGCAAGCTAAATTTATTAGAGCTTTTTACTATTTTCATTTAGTAAGACTATTTGGAGATGTTCCACTAATTTTAGAACCTGTTGACGCATCTTCAGAATTACTTTATCCAGCAAGAAGTCCACAACAAGAAGTATATAATGCAATTGTTACCGACCTTAAAGATGTTGAAAATTCTGGACTACCATTTACTGATGAATCTGGAAGAGTTGGTTTAGGTGCTGCAAAAACATTATTATCAAGCGTATACCTAACTATGGCTGGTTATCCACTACAGGCTGGAGATAATTACTATAAATTGGCTGCAGATAAAGCTAAAGAAGTTATAGATAGTAAAAAGTATAGCCTTTTTACAGATTACGATAATTTACATGATCCAAGTATTAATAATACTGGAGAGATAATCTTTCAAAACCAATATTTAATTGGGTTTGCAACTAGTGGATTAACTGCGTGGATGTTGCCTAGATCAAGAGGGATTTCTCAATTTTCAGATGAATATGGAGCATTATATCCAACTCAACAGTTTATTGATGCTCATGAAACTGGAGATAAACGATTAGAAGAACAAGAGTTTTATTTTACTGAATATCCTTCTATTGAAAATCCAGATGAAACGGTAGACTTTAGTGCTACTTATATTTACAAATATTTTGATGAAGATGCAGTTTTAAGAACTGCGCAAAGTAGTCTTGGTTGGAAGTTTTTTAGATATGCTGAAGTATTATTAACATATGCTGAAGCAGGGTTTGAAGCTTATGGACCTACTACAGAGGTGCTTGCAGCAATAAACGAAATTAGAGACAGAGCTAATTTACCTCTTTATGATGCAAGTATTACAGAAGAAGATATTTGGAAAGAACGTTTCTACGAACTTTCATTTGAGAACAAATATTGGTTTGATATGGCAAGAAGAAGAAAAGCTCTAAACCTTAGCACTGGAAGTTTTGAAAACTTTGTAGGTCACCAATTTTCATATGGCCCTACGTTAACAGATAAATATTTATTATTTCCAATCCCACAAAGAGAAATTAATAATAATAAACAGTTAACGCAAAACCCAGGATGGTAAAAAATAATTCTTTATAATCAATTAGTTAGTTTGATTACTCCCGCTCTGTTTTTTTATGAGTGGGAGAATCATTTTAAAGAAGATTGGTTTACATTACACATTCAAAAAGAATACTTTTATATTTTAGTGACTAAATCGGTTAATTAAATTATAAAAGAATATAATAAACCACACAATGTGGAGACAACTTAAGTTATACTTTATGAGAACTTTACTCCTTACCTCACTATTATTTGTTTGTACACTTTCTATTGGACAAACAAAACAAATAACATCCATTGAAAACCCAATAGATTATGTCAAACCTTTAATGGGAACCGACTCAAATCCGAGTTTGTCTAACGGAAACGTTTATCCAGCAATTGCAATGCCTTGGGGTATGAATTTCTGGACCCCACAAACAGGTAAAATGGGAAGCGGTTGGGCTTATGAATATGATGCAGATAAGCTTCGAGCGTTTAAACAAACGCATCAACCATCTCCTTGGATGAACGATTATGGACAGTTTGCCATTATGCCAATAACTGGAAAATTAGTTTTCAATGAAGATGAACGTGCAAGTTGGTTTTCTCATAAATCTGAAATTGTTAAACCGCATTATTATAGTGTTTACCTAGCAGATCATAATGTAACTACAGAAATTACTCCCACAGAAAGAGCTGCGCGTTTTAGATTTACTTTCCCCGAAACCGATAGCGCATACGTAGTAATAGATGCACTAGATAAAGGTTCTTATATAAAACTACTCCCAGAAGAAAATAAGCTTATTGGGTATACTACAAAAAATAGTGGCGGAGTTCCAGAAAATTTTAAAAACTACTTTGTAATTGAATTTGATACACCATTTACTAGTACAAATACTTTCAGTAATAATAAATTACAAGATGCCTTAGAGAATAAAGCAGACCACGTAGGTGCTGTAATCGGATTCAAAACTAAAAAAGGACAGCAAGTAAATGCTAAAATAGCTTCTTCTTTTATCAGTTTTGAACAAGCTGAAATTAACTTGAAAGAAATAAAAGATAAAGATTTTGATGCGTTAAAAGAAGCTGGAAAACAAACTTGGAATAAAGAGTTAAGCAGACTTAAAGTTGAAGGGGGAACCATAGATCAATTTGAAACATTTTACTCTTGCTTATACCGTTCATTACTATTCCCTAGAAAGTTTTTTGAATACGATAAAGATGGAAATGTTGTACATTATAGCCCATACAACGGAAAAGTACTTCCTGGGTATATGTTTACAGACACAGGATTTTGGGATACGTTCCGTTCTTTATTTCCTTTATTAAATTTAATGTATCCTGAATTAAGTGTTCAAATGCAAGAAGGTTTAGCAAATGCATATAAAGAAAGCGGATGGTTACCAGAATGGGCAAGCCCAGGACTTAGAAATGTTATGGTTGGTAATAATTCAGCATCGGTAGTTGCAGACGCTTATCTCAAAAATAAAAATGCTAAATATGATATAGAAACGCTTTACGAAGCTGTTATTCATGGAGCAAATAATGCGGGTCCACTTACCGCTGTTGGTCGTGCTGGTGCAGCGTATTATAAAGATTTAGGGTATGTGCCTTATGATGTTGATATTAATGAAAATGCAGCGCGTACCTTAGAATATGCCTATGATGATTTTGCAATTTATCAACTAGCAAAAGCATTAGACAGACCAAAAAAAGAGATTAATTTATACAAAAAAAGAAGCTTAAATTATAAAAATTTATTTGACAAGGAAACCAATTTAATGCGGGGTAAAAATAAAGATGGTAAATTTATGAAACCATTTAACCCTTTTAAATGGGGTGATGCTTTTACAGAAGGTAATAGCTGGCATTATACATGGTCTGTTTTTCATGATGTACAAGGACTTATAGATTTAATGGGTGGAAAAGATAACTTTACTGCCAAATTAGACGAAGTATTTTCTTTACCTCCAGTTTTTGATGAAAGCTATTATGGAGGTGTTATTCATGAAATTCGAGAAATGCAAATTGCAAATATGGGACAGTATGCACATGGAAATCAACCTATTCAGCATATGATTTATTTGTATAATTATGCATCACAACCATGGAAAGCTCAATATTGGGTTAGAGAAACAATGGATAGAATGTATATGCCTACTCCAGATGGTTATTGCGGAGATGAAGATAACGGACAAACATCTGCTTGGTATGTATTTTCTGCTATGGGATTCTATCCTGTGTGTCCAGCAACCGACGAATATGTTATAGGGACACCATTATTTAAAAAGCTTACTTTAGAATTGCAAAACGGTAATGAGGTAATTATCAATGCTCCAAACAATGACCATAGCAACAAATATGTACAACAAATGAGTTTTAATGGTCAGAATTATAGCAAAAATTATATCAGTCATGAAGCGCTATTAGAAGGTGCCAAAATCGATTTTGAAATGAGCAATACTCCTAATAAAAATAGAGGAACAGCAAAAGACGATGCTCCTTATTCTTTATCCAACGAATAAAATAGAAATTGAAAACAAGAGCAATGATGATTAAATCCCCTAGATTTATAAACAGGAATATTTTAAGAGGAACGATATATGTATCGGTAGCAGTATTTGCAGCAGCATGTAGTCAAAAAAAGGAAAACTCTCAGGAGGTAACTTCTAAAGCTACTGATGAACTCCAAAATTTGGTTCAATATGTAGATCCTATGATTGGTACTGCCAAAATGGGACATACATATCCTGGAGCAACGGCTCCCTTTGGAAGCGTACAATTGAGTCCAGATACAGACACCATTCCCTATGAAATAGATGGGCATTACAACCCAGATGTTTATAAATATTGTGCAGGATATCAATATGATGATGCCACTATTGTAGGTTTTAGCCATACCCATTTCAGCGGGACAGGACATTCAGATTTAGGAGATTTTTTAATTATGCCTACTACTGGAAACCTTCAATTAAATCCGGGAACAGAAACTAATCCTGATAGTGGATATCGCTCTCGTTTTTCACATAAAAATGAACATGCAGAAGCTGGTTATTATAGTGTTCAGCTAGAAGATTATAATATTAAAGCAGAGTTAACTGCTACTACGCGCGTGGGAATGCATCAATATACATTTCCAAAATCGGAAGCGTCTCATATTATTTTAGATCTAACATCTGGAATCTATAATTACAAAGAAAAAAACGTTTGGACTTTTGTTAGGGTTGAAAACGATACGCTAGTTACTGGTTACAGACAAACTAATGGTTGGGCTAGAACTCGTAAAGTATACTTTGCTATGGCTTTTAGTAAACCAATTGCAAAATATGGACAGGAAAACCATAATGATAATGTTTATAAAGGTTTTTGGAGAAAGTTTGATCAAAGTACTAACTTTCCTGAAATGGCTGGAGAAAATATCAAAACATATTTCGATTTTAATACTTCCGAAGGAGAAAAAGTTAAGATTAAATTTGCCATTTCTCCTGTAAGTACAGAAGGTGCTATTAATAATATGAAAGTAGAAATTCCTCATTGGGATTTTGAAAAGGTAAAACAAGAAACTCAGAATAATTGGAATGTAGAGCTTAATAAAGTACAACTAGATCCAATCAATCATGATGAAATGATAAATTTCTACACAGCCATGTATCATGCTTTTCTTGGGCCTACAATATATATGGATGTTGATGGAAAATACCGTGGTTTGGATATGAATATTCACCAAGCAGAAAACTTTACAAACTACACTAGTTTTTCATTGTGGGATACTTACAGAGCTTTACACCCATTATTTAATGTGTTACAGCCAAAGAGAAATTCGGATATGATTAATTCTATGGTAGCGCATTACAATCAAAGTGTACACGGTATGCTACCTGTTTGGTCTCATTATGCTAACGAGAATTGGTGTATGATTGGGTACCATAGTGTTTCTGTAATTGCCGATGCTATTGTAAAAGGAAATACAGGTTTTGATGCGGAGGCTGCGCTTATGGCAAGCGTTCATACTGCAAAAGTTCCATATTATGATGGATTAAAATATTACATGGAAAAAGGATATGTTCCAGAAGATAAAAATGGTTCTTCTGTTTCTAAAACCTTAGAATACGCTTATGACGATTGGGCAATTGCTCAAGCAGCAAAAAAACTTGGAAAGGACGCTATTTATAATGAATTTAGTAAACGTGCCGAAAATTATAAAAATGTTTATGATGCCAAAAGTGGTTTCATGCGTCCAAAATTAAACGATGGTACCTTTAAAAAAGATTTTGATCCTTTAAATACACACGGACAAGGTTTTATAGAAGGGAATTCTTGGAACTATAGTTTGTATGTGCCTCATGCACCTAAAACTATGATTGAAATGATGGGTGGAAAAGAGACCTTCTCCCAACATTTAGATTCGCTATTTTCTATGGATTTACCAGATAAATATTTTGAGAATACTGAAGATATTTCTCGTGAAGGAATAATTGGAAATTATGTGCATGGAAACGAACCTTCTCATCATGTAGTGTATCTATATAATTGGACAGATACTCCATGGAAATCTCAAGATAAAATTAGAATGATTTTAAAAGCAATGTACCAGCCAAAAGCAGATGGTTTAGGTGGGAATGACGACTTCGGACAAATGAGTGCTTGGTATATTTTTAGTACTTTAGGGTTTTACCCTGTTGCTCCAGGCTCAGATGTATATGCATTAGGAAGTCCTGCAATGAAAAGTGCTACCTTAAATCTTGAGAACGGAAATAAATTTAAAGTGATTGTTGAAAATCAATCCGAAGAAAATGTCTTTGTAGACAAAGTTTTATTAAATGGAAAAGAGTTAAAACAACCATTTATAAAACATAGTGATATTGAAAAAGGGGGAGAGCTAAACTTTCACATGAGTAATAGCCCCAACAAAACTCTTTATAAATAACTAAAATAAACTACCTTGTAGTTTGCCTACGAGATTTTCAAAAGAAACGTAATTAATATTAACTAAACACAAACTCAAAATGTCTTTTCAAATTAAAGAAGCTTCTAAAGTATACGACATATTAGTTGTAGGCTCTGGAGCCGGAGGAGGAATGGCTACCAAAATTCTATCTGAGGCTGGCTTTAAAATAGCATTGCTAGAAGCGGGTCCAAATTTTGATCCTGCAAACCCCGAGCAACAAACACAATTTAAATGGCCTTATGAATCCCCGCGTCGTGGTGCTGGTACAAAACGTCCTTTTGGAGATTTTGATATGGCCTATGGAGGATGGGAACTAGATGGGGAACCTTACACACATAAAAACGGAACTAAATTTGATTGGTTTCGTTCAAGAATGGTTGGAGGTAGAACAAATCACTGGGGACGTATTTCCCTTCGTTTTGGTCCTTTAGATTTTAAAAGAAAAGACTTTGATGGTAAAGGAGATAATTGGCCTATTGGTTATGATGATGTAAAACCTTATTATGACAAAGTTGATAAGTTAATTGGAGTGTTTGGAAGTAAAGAGAATATCCATAATGAGCCAGATGGCTTCTTCTTACCACCTCCAAAACCTCGTTTGCATGAACTATATTTGAAAAAAGCAGGAGCAAAATCTAATATTCCTGTAATTCCTTCAAGGTTATCAATCCTTACTAAAAGAGTTGATGATCGCCGTGGGGCTTGTTTTTATTGTAGTCAGTGTTCTCGTTCTTGTAGTATTTATGGAGATTTTTCTTCTTCTTCTGTATTAGTAAAACCTGCATTAGAATATGATAACGTAGACTTGTATGTAAATGCAATGGTTAGAGAAGTTTTAACAGACGAAAGCGGAAAAGCAACAGGAGTATCCTACGTAAATAAATATGATAATCAAGAATATACCGTAAAAGCAAAAGTTGTAATATTGGCGGCTAGTGCTTGTGGTTCTGCTAGAATTCTATTAAATTCAAAATCGGAAAGATTCCCTAACGGATTGGCAAATTCTAGTGGCGTAGTTGGAAAATACTTACACGATTCTACTGGTGCTGGTCGTTCGGCTATCATACCAGAATTAATGGAGCGTAAACGTTATAACGAAGATGGTGTTGGTGGAATGCATTTATATGTACCATGGTGGTTAAACGATAAAAAAGATCTTGGATTTTCTAGAGGATACCATATAGAATATTGGGGTGGAATGGGAATGCCATCCTATGGAGCTGGAATGGGAATGGAAAATCTTAATGGAAGATTTGGAGAGAAGAAAAAAGCTGGAGGTTATGGTGTAGGTCTAAAAGAAGATGTTCATAAATTTTATGGTGCAACCGTAGGAATGGCAGGAAGAGGAGAAAGTATTCCACAAAAAGATAATTATTGTGAAATCGATCCGAATGTAGTTGATAAATTTGGAATCCCTGTATTGCGTTTTAACTATAATTGGACAGACGATGAGGTTAAACAGGCAAAACATATGCAAGATACTTTTGAAGAATTGTATCATAATATGGGAGCTATTCCATTAGGCGATAAACCAGGGAAAGAAGATAATTACGGCTTGGAAGCACCTGGTAGAATAATTCATGAGGTGGGAACAACTCGTATGGGGAACGATCCTAAAACTTCTGTTTTGAACAAGTATAGTCAGTCGCACGATGTGCCAAACTTATTTGTAGTAGATGGAGGAGCTTTTGTATCTCAAGCCGATAAAAACCCAACATGGACAATTCTTGCCCTTGCTTGGAGAGCATCGGATTATCTGACTCAGGAAATGAAAAAAATGAATATTTAAAACATAAAAATCATGGATAGAAGAAAAAGTTTAAAAGCCATGGTGGCTGGTACGGTAACTTCCGGATTTATGTTTTCGTCGTGTTTAACAGACACCGAAGAACCAACGATAGCAAAAACCGACGCACCAAGCGATAGCGATAATAATTACGATACCACTCGTACAAAAGAAGAACTTGCTTACGAAGAAGAATTACGTGCAAAAGGGGTTTATTTTAATGACCATGAATTGGCTACCCTTACTGTTTTAGCAGATATTATTATTCCTGCTGAAGGAGAATATAGTGCCGCTAGTGAAGTTGGGGTTGTAGATTTTATTGCATATATAGTTTTTGATATGCCGCACCACCAATTGCCATTGCGCGGTGGATTAATGTGGATAGACCACGAAAGTAATAAGCGCTTTAATAAAGTCTTTAAAGATGCTTCTAAGGAGCAGCAAATAGAAATTGTTGAAGATATTGCATATCCAGATGATGTAAAACCACAATTTATTCAAGGAGAACGCTTTTTCTCTCGTTTAAGAGACTTGGTTTCTACTGGGTATTTTACAAGTGAAGAAGGAATAAAATATCTTGGATACGTAGGAAATACGCCTAATGTTTGGGATGGTGTTCCAGATGATGTGTTGGCGCAATACAACTTAAAATACGACCAGCGTACTTTAGATATTTGTATCAAACCTGAAGAAAGAAACGAAATTGCTACTTGGGATAATTACGAAGTATAACACCTAGTAAATTAGTTTTAAAATAATGAATAGAGCATTTAATTAATTTTAGATGCTCTTTTTTAGTATGTAAACTTTATATAAAGTTTTAAAAGGTAGAAATGTTGCCATTCCTTCAGTATTAATAATTTTTATTATATTTAGTTAAACAAGAGCTAAATTGGTTAGTTTTTACATTAAAACTATAAATAAAAGAATATGTGGATAGCAGTTATTACAACTTTAATTTTTATAATAATTAATTTTGTTCATTATATAGTTCTTAATGGTTATGCTAAGAAAGTAGGCGGGAAAAAAATGTGGAAAACATGGGGAGGTAGGCTATATTTTTGGCAAAGCTCAATAATAACAAGTACTGCTGGAACTCTTTTTGTTATATTTATATTAAAATGGGCAAACGTATTAAACTTCTAGAAGTCTCTTTTTCCTAACTACCTATGTTATCCTAAGTCATTATTTTTTATCTTCAGAAAATAGGAAAGCAACCCGCTATAGAGCATATAACTAACTATTAACAATGTTATAAGCATCACTATAATAGTACTAAGCAAGCGCTAGGACGTATAAATCTCGATTTTCGAGTAAAGATTAATTTAACTCCATATGTAAAGAACTATAAAATATAACAATACATCGTTCATATGTTATATTTCTTTGGTTATATTTGAGAGAAACAATTCTTATAAAATAAACCATGAAACCAGACCTTTTTGAAGCTCCCGATTATTATAATTTAGACGATTTACTTTCTGAAGAACATAAATTAGTTAGAGATGCTGCCCGAAGTTGGGTTAAAAAGGAAGTTTCTCCTATTATTGAAGACTTTGCACAAAAAGCTGAGTTTCCAAAACAAATTATTAATGGTTTGGCAGAAATAGGGGCTTTTGGTCCTTATATTCCAGAAGAATATGGAGGCGCTGGTCTCGACCAAATTAGCTACGGTTTAATTATGCAAGAAATTGAAAGAGGAGATAGTGGTGTACGCTCCACAGCCTCTGTACAATCCTCTTTAGTAATGTATCCTATTTGGAAGTATGGAACAGAAGCTCAACGGAAAAAATACCTCCCTAAATTAGCTTCAGGAGAGTTTATAGGATGCTTTGGACTTACAGAGCCTAACCATGGGTCTAATCCGGGAGGAATGGAAACCAAATTTAAAGATGCAGGAGATTATTATCTTTTAAATGGTGCCAAACTCTGGATTTCTAATGCTCCATTTGCAGATCTTGCTGTGGTATGGGCAAAGAACGAAGAAGGGAGAATCCACGGTCTCATTGTAGAACGAGGTATGGAAGGGTTTTCTACGCCAGAAACCCATAATAAATGGTCTTTAAGGGCATCGGCTACTGGGGAATTAATTTTTGATAATGTAAAAGTCCCCAAAGAAAATCTTCTGCCAGAAAAAAGCGGACTCGGCGCTCCTCTAGGGTGTTTAGATTCTGCTCGCTACGGAATTGCATGGGGTGCAATTGGAGCAGCAATGGATTGTTATGACACCGCATTGCGTTATGCAAAAGAGCGTATTCAATTTGGAAAACCTATTGCTGCAACTCAACTTCAGCAAAAAAAATTAGCAGAAATGGTTACCGAAATTACCAAAGCTCAGTTGTTAGCGCTCCGTTTAGGACAGCTAAAAAATGAAGGAAAAGCAAGTACTGCACAAATTTCTATGGCAAAACGTAATAATGTAGCCATGGCACTAAATATAGCTAGAGAAGCTCGACAAGTATTAGGAGCTATGGGGATTACAGGAGAGTATAGCATTATGCGCCATATGATGAACTTAGAGAGCGTTATTACCTATGAGGGAACCCATGATATTCACCTTCTCATTACAGGGGCGGATATCACAGGAGAACAAGCCTTTAAATAGGGTTGAATAATGCCCAATATTTAGTAAATATTTAAGAATTTCCGAATTAAAAATAATGGTCATATTTTGTATATTTGTTAATATAACGAGTATATATTAACAATTAAATTGTTTGACTATGAAAAAAAGGCTATTTATTGCAGTATTCTCATTTTTTGCTTTTGTATCACAAGCGCAAGATAAAGAGGTTAAAGTTGGAGATGTTTTAACAATTAACAGTACTTCTGAAAGTACCTATCAGCATATTGATCTTCCTAGAAAAAATATCATTATAAAAAGAGGTGGTGTACCAAATTATAAATCTGTTTTTAACAATGAAGTTATTGTTAAAAAAGTAGAGGCTAATGAAAGTGGAGAGCAAATAGCTGTGCTACAAAGAAAAGATGGACGTAAGTTTTTTAGTAGCTTCCCAACAATAGAAGCTAATGTAACTAGAGCATTATCTAGTAATGAAATTACTTTTTAAACTTTTCTAAAGCTTTTTTAGTAAAATCGGAAAGCACCAATTTACCAGATGTTTTTGCTCTATCTATAAGTAGCAAATCCCAGTGATTGGTGTTTTCCCATAAAGCTTTTTTCAAAGTACTTAAAGCTTCAGGGTTATATGCTGCTAATTTGTTCGTTAGGGTCTCGATTTCATTATCCACTTCGGTAATAGTTTCAAAAACTTTGGCATATAACCCTTTTTCTTTTGCCCAATACGCATTTTTCCATTCGGTGGCAGCAAGTGTAAGTTCTGCTAAGGCAGCTACACCCATTTTACGCTCTACAGCTGGGGCAATTACAAAAGGACCAATCCCAATTGTTAACTCAGATAATTTAATAGCTGCTGCTTCTGTTGCAATAGCATAATCGCAGGCTGCAATAAGTCCTACTCCACCTCCTACAGTTTTTCCTTGTACACGACCAATAATAAGTTTATTACATTTCCGCATCGCATTTATTACATTTCCAAAGCCACTAAAAAAAGCTTCTCCTTCTTCTTGATTTGTAATTGCTACGAGCTCATCAAAAGAAGCCCCAGCACAAAACGCTTTTTCACCTTCACTTTTCAATATAATAAGCTGAACTTCTTTATTAATCGAAAGTGCATTTATTTCAGAAGAAAGTCGTTTTAACAATATAGAGGGAAATGAATTACTAGCTGGATGGCCAAACTCTACAGTTGCTATTTTATTTTCAATATTGGTAAATAAACTCCCGTTGATTCTATCTGTGCCCATGTGAATATCTTAAAATGTTGTTCTTCAAAATTAAGGAAACTAAACTTCATTAACGTATTTCCGTCTGAATTTAATAACTAATGCGAGGGAGCGTATTAACATCCAAACAAAGAATGCAATCCAAATAGCATACAATTTAAATCCGAAGAAATTGAATAAAAATAAGGTAGGAGCAAATCCTAAAAAAGTAGCTGCTAATAATACATTTCTAAGGTAACTTGCTTCTCCTAAACCTTTAAAAATACCATCAAACATAAAAGCAACCGCATTAACTGGTTGCATAATTAATACAATCCAAAATACGGATGAAAAAAGAGCTAGAACAGTTTCTTCTTTATTGAATAGAATTCCAATTTCATTATAAAATAAGCCACAAACAGCCATTAAAATAAACGAAATGATGATAGCATATTTACAGATATCAATACTTAAAAACCACAAACGGTTGTAGTCTTTAGCTCCTAATAACCTTCCTGAAATTGCATTTCCAGCATTGGCATACCCATCAATAAAAAAGGAAAAAAACAACCAAATATTCATTAAAATACTCTGTGCAGCAATATAATTTTTTCCATAATCTGTAGCATATGCATTTGCAAGGTAAATGGCAAAGTTTAAAGCGGCAGTACGTACAAATAAATTGGCGCTCATTAATAAGAGCTTTTTCATTTGCGGATTAATATTAAAGCTCAATTTAAAATTGAAAGGTGTTTTTTTAACGTAAAAATAAGTTGCCATGAGTAACATTACTAACTGGGCAATAACACTTGCATAACCCGCCCCTTTAAGATGCATGGCAGGAATAATTCCATCAATTCCATATACTAAAATATAATCCAAAACAATATTTACGGCGGCACCAGTTAAACTGCATTTCATTGCCCAAAGCGTATTTTGCATCCCTCTAAAAACCCCAAAAATTCCGAAAGTAACTAGCGTAAGCGGATAGCCAATGGCTCTAATTTGATAATAATCGGCCGTATATTGTAAAATAAGTCCTTCAGCATTATACAAACTAAAAATATTTTCTGCTACCCAAGCGGTTCCGAAGTAAATTAGTAAACTAAACAAGAAATTAAAGGCTAAGGCTTGTGGAACTAATGTTTTTACTGCGTGTAATCTGTTTGCTCCAAAGTGTTGTGAAACAATTGCAGAAATAGCAGTTTTTGTTTGCGCTACAATCCAAATAATAGCAGAAAGAAAAGAACCTACAATTCCAGCAGCAGCCAATGCTTCAACAGGATTTTTATCTACATTACCAATAATTGCTATATCGGTAAGAGAAATAAGTGGTTCTGCAATTCCCGCAATAATAGCAGGAATTGCCAATTGATTGATCTCTTTAAAGTTAATTTTAGCTTCTTTCATTGTACCGAATCCCTCATTGAGGTTTTTATTCCCTAGAGCCTGTCCTGAGTTTATCGAAGGGCTCTACGTCGAAATGGATTAAATTATTTTCCTTTTGAATACCTTGTGAGCTTGCTCCTGAGGTAAATGATTTACCAATTTTTAAAAGAAAAACTAGCAGAAAAATAATTTTGTGTAAATTTAAGTGCAAAAGTAATAAAGCATTTATCAATCATACCTTAAATAAGATACCTTATGAAAAACATTTTGGTTCCAATTGGAACATCTTCAAATACAATAAACACATTACAATATGCCATAGATTTTGCTAAATTTTTCGACAGCAAAATATATTTAATGCAGGCCTTTACTTTTATAAATAAAGCAGGTTCTATTGCAAATGTGGAGGATGTTGTTGCTAAAAATACTACAGAACAATTAGAAGAAGTGCTCAATAAAGTAGATAAAAAAGGGGTTTCTGTTACAATTACTGCATATAATGGGGAGGTATTAGATGGGATAAAGGCGGTTGACCAGCAGTATGGAATTGATTTACTTATTATGGAACCCAGAAGTACGGATATACGCGAAGAAGTTTTTCTGGGTAAAACAACCGGAAAAATTGTTAAGCAAACCAATATTCCTACTTTAATAGTTCCAGAGGGTAATACATTTAAAGATTATAATACTGGTTTGGTAGCTTTTAAATCGGGAATTGTAAAACATCCCACAATTTTAGATCCTTTAGTTGCATTTAAAGAACGATTTAAGCTGAATTTAAATCTTCTTTTAGTAAAAACACCGAATTATGTTACTGAAGATTTAGAGATTGACGACAAGTTAAAGTCGTTAAGTGAAGAGGTACAAACCTCAGAAAACACTACTACTTTTGAAGGCGTGTTGGAACATTTTCAAGAGCATAATCCAGATATCTTAATTGTATTTAGAAGAAAGCGTGGATTTTTTACCAAGTTATGGGAAAAAAATATAATTTTGAAGCGTGAATTTAGATGCAGTATTCCACTTTTAATATTAAGTGTTAAGAAATAAATTTTCTTAAAACCTATTGTAGATAGGGGCATTAGCTCAGCTGGCTAGAGCGCTACACTGGCAGTGTAGAGGTCATCGGTTCGACTCCGATATGCTCCACAAACGAAACCTGTAATTGCTTTACTATGAAGTGATTATAAGTTTTTTGTTTTTAAATATGTACGATTTTAGTATGATTAAATATTTTTTAACTAATTTTTGTTATGTTCATACTATTAACAACTTTCGTAAATTAGTATATCGTATTATATGTATTCTTTATAGATTGAAAGTATGTATGTAGCTTATTTTCAATAAAGTAAAGAATAATTTTATATGAGAGTGAAATTTAAAATCAATAATCAGTATTTGAGGATTGGGGTGTGAGGTAAAACACCTCTATAGCTTTATCTAATTAGCCCTTGTCATTCTTTATAAGAATACACATTATAAAATTTGTTAATTTTTATAGTATTAAACTATTGAATAGAAGAATGTTCCATTTGACTTCATAAGCTTTCATTATTAAGCGAATTTATACCTAATAATAATGTTGTATCTACTTTTAAAGCATTAGCAATTTTATGAAGTGTTAGTATAGTTGTGTTGATTTCTGCTCTCTCGATCCTTCCTATTTGATTTTTTGGAATTCCCGCTTCGCTAGCTAGGTCAAATTGAGACAAATCTCTCTCTATTCGGAGAAGCCTTATATTTTCCCCAACCTTTTTAAGAACCTGTATTTCTTCTTCATTAAACACAGGTTAAAAGTGAGGTTAATCAAAAAAAACAATCGGACACATTAAAGGGGTATTTGATTGAAATTTACTATTATTGCTTTATATAAGTGTTTAGATTGAGGAAATCCGTAAGGAAGTACAATCCAGACCCAATACTTTTACCAACTACAAAACCATACTATTCAATGAAAAAACATCTATTACTATTCTTTATTCTAACATTTATACTTTCATGTTCATCAGATTCTGAAGACCTAGCTTCTATTAAAACATCAGATATAATGACAGGGACATGGAAAGTTTCTAAAAAGGGAAAAATATATACGGATGGAGAAGAAGAAATTACAAAATACTATAATCCTGACTGTACTGAAATTTGGAACATCAACAAAGATGGCACTCTTATTATAGACTATTATAAAGCTAATGATAGCAACCAATGTACTTTATATAATTCAAATAATGACCGAAATTGGATAGAGTTTGAAGATGGGCAAATCTCATTTTATTGGAAAGATATTGATCCATATGATTCTTTTAACGACAGTCGACCTATAATAACTTTCAAAGAAAACAACGAAGTAATGAGGATTAAAATCCATATCTCTCATGACAGTTCAATTAAATATGAGTTCACAGATTTTACTAGACAAAACTAACCTAACATGAAAAAAAAATACTATTATCTATTTTACTAATAATATTATACTCTTGTAGTTCATCAGACGATAGTAACAACAATAACAGTAACTTTCTTAACACCCCAAAATGGATACAAGGAACTTGGTTGTATATTGATAATGACGTTGTAGTTGGTGGATATGAATTCACTTCTGATAATTTTATTTCTATTATAGGAGAAAATCAATTACGAACTAATTTTAAAGAACTCTTGGAGGCTAGCCAAAGTGGATAGGGCGGGCAAAGTGAACCACCTACAGCGGATGAAAGTGAGCATAGCAAAGTAAGTGCTCAAAATCGATTCATTTGTGGTTAAATTTAGTCTTTATTTTTCATTTTTTTACGCATAGATTCTCCTTTAATATCTATTCTGTGTG
>NZ_JBSXNL010000027.1:0-11020 GCF_056857615.1 Galbibacter sp. L-19 | reverse complement strand
CTCTCGTATAAAGAAAGTTTTTTGACCAGTTGTGAAACAACTATTTCCAGTAGTAGCAAAGCTGCTGCTATTCTTTTACAATCCTTTGATATGAATACCATCGCTTTACAAGAGACTTTTAAAGTCTTATTGTTAAATAATAGCAATAAGGTAAAAGGAATCTATACGCTTTCCATAGGCGGTATCACGGGCACTTTAGTGGATATCAGAATCTTATATGCTGTTATTCTAAAAAGCCTATCTACAGCTGTAATTTTATGTCATAACCATCCCAGTGGCACGCTAAAAGCCAGTGAACAGGATAAAGAAATTACACAAAAAATCAAAAAAGCAGGTTTGTATCTTGATGTGAAAGTATTAGACCATATTATTTTAAGCCCCTGTGGGAAGTACTTCAGTTTTGCGGATAATGGTTTGTTGTAAAATAAAGATGATGGAAAAAAATAATAAAGAATTTGAAATTTGGCTGGAAGCATGTCAAGACCAAGGAAATTATCCAGATGATTTTGATCCCAACTTATATGATTTGTAAGGGCTAAATTTTAAGATTATGGTTTATTTGAATTACAATAACCTCGATAACGACACCCAAAATCGGTTGCTTTCCATGTCCAAAAAAGATGTGGAAAGTCGATTTGGGAAACAATTAAAGCACTACGCTAGGGAACACTATGTAAATTATGAATCCCTATTGGAAGAAGAAGCGATACGAAATCTATACAATTATAAGTATGTTTTCAATATCTAAATAGCAAATAACACCAATCACGCCCATCCATTATGATGGGCTTTTTTTATGGGTAATCCCTTGAAATTAGTATCTTTAAAATATAAGGTAACAGCCTTTTTGGTCATAAAAATAGGTTCGTTTTGACAGCTTTCCAAACGGACGATTTGACTTTCCTTATATGACCATTTTAGCACCATTGAAATAAGGCACCCACTTTG
Organism: Galbibacter sp. L-19; assembly: GCF_056857615.1. Taxonomy (NCBI): domain Bacteria; kingdom Pseudomonadati; phylum Bacteroidota; class Flavobacteriia; order Flavobacteriales; family Flavobacteriaceae; genus Galbibacter; species Galbibacter sp. L-19. The sequence continues at coordinate 10,072 of NZ_JBSXNL010000027.1, read as the reverse complement.
GTGGGATGTATGAATTTTGTCCCTGCGGGACAAAATGGAGTAGCAAGAGGGTAACCCGCTGACGCGTGGTTACTGATTTGAATTGTTAGTATTTGATAGGGATTGCCTAGAATTCATATCAAAATACATGTCAATAGGGGGAGACTAAAGTTCGTTTTTTACTAAAAAAACCGCTTAGCCCAGTAAAACCTATACAAATTTTACTAAAAAATGGATAAAGGATACGAAAAAGAACCCTTTGTGACGGTTAAAATAAAGGAATCCGTGATGAAGAAGTTTAGGAGCTATTGCAAACAATTGGGGTATTCTCAATCCATGACTTTATTAGTGATGCTGGAATTTTTTGAAACGAGTGGGATCTCTCCAAAAGAACGCATGGATTCTAAAATACAGACCTTAGAAAGCTTAGTGAAAAAAAGAATCAATCATGTGATTGCGGTGATTAAAGAACAAGAAAAGACGCAGACAAAACCTACTTTGTCAATGTTACAAGCCCTTTTTGAAGGCGCAGCCCTCAAGGATACACCCAAGTTTGTGGAAAAGAAGCCCAAGAAAAAGCCTCCCAAGTTTGTAGAGAAGAAAAGAGATGTAGATGAATTATAAAGGAAATGCTTATGTATGTAACAATATCAGCACAAAAATTAGAAGGCAGTTATCCGCAAAGTGTAAGCGGTTATGTAGCGTATCTAGAAAAAGAAAATGAAGGGGTCTCCAAAGAGGAAATGGAACATTTTTTTAATCAATATGGGGAAGCAATAAATAGGGAGGAGGTTATTAAAGAAATTGATAGCAATACCGCAAAGCTAAAGAAAACAGAGCCTAAGTTTTATTCCATTACCATCAATCCAAGTCAACGTGAACTAAGGGCTATAAACAATTCTGTTACTGATTTAAAACGATACACCAAAGCCGTAATGGAAGCCTATGTAACGTCTTTTAATCGTGAAATCAATGGAAGAAAAGTGACCATTGCTGATATAAAATATTATGCAAAACTAGAGCATAAGCGTTATTTCAAAGGAAGCGATACGGAAATTATAGAAAATCAAAAGTATGCTAGTGAGATCCTTAAGCTCAAGCAAGAACTTCGCAAGTTTCCTATGGAAATTCAGAGCGCTCAGAAGGGAACGCAACCAACTGCTAAAAAAGCGAAATTGGTCAAACAAAGAGAACTGCATAAGCGCATAGAACAGTTGGAAAGGGAAGCGCCCCATCAGCTGCATGGCAAGCGCATTGTTCAAGGGATGGAGAAACCCGGGAATCAATCCCATATCCATATTATTGTTAGTAGAAAGGATGCTTCCAATAGCGTAAGTCTTTCTCCTGGGAGTACCTATAAAGCTTCCAAAGTGACCATCAATGGGAAAGAAGTGAAAAGGGGATTCGATAGGAATCAATTTTATAAAGATGCTGAAAAGGTATTTGATAGAATGTTTGCATACAATCGGAATTATGTGGAATCCTATAAAGCACGAAAGCTATTAAAGCATAAGCCTACGAAATTCTTTTTGAAAGTGTTGCAACTCCCATCAAATGAGAAAGCCCTTGCATTGAAATTACTAAAAGAGCAACAGGTCCCCGTGACTACCATTCCTACCAATAAAGTGCAACTGGCAATTAAAGCACTTAAACAGGTTAAAAAAGGAATTGATGTTGGGATTCGCTCATCATCCATTGGATATTAAAGTGGAGAAGGATGATAAATGTTTGGACATATTTGTGGGTTTTCATTGGGATGGGATGCATCGCATTTGTATTGATTCGGTATAGTAAATATGGCTTGTTTCTATCACTTATATTGATGAACCTTCTATGGATAGAAGGAAGTTATGGGCATGATATACAGATGATTTCTAAAAGTGTGATACATCTCTATTGCCCAATGTTGCTTATAAATGTAATCTTGTTTGGAATTTTGACAAAAGAGGGGAGTAGTGGTACTGATAGACGATTTAAAGCGATTTTAAAACTTCAATCTGGAAAACTAATATTGGAAAACATTCGCAGAGGCATATCCGTGATCGGCGCTGCTGGGAGTGGCAAGACAGCAAGTGTTACCTATGGGTTATTACAGCATTTTAAAAAGCATCAGTTTAGTGGAATCATCCATGATTACAAACATTTTGAAATTACGGAATTAGCTTATCCTTTATTAAAGGATTCAGGGATTGATTTTAAAGTGATTTGTTTAGACACCATATATTCCAAAGTGAATCCTATAGCGCCCCGATATTTACCCAATGAAGAAAGTGTGTATGAAGTATCGCGGGTTTTAGTTGAAAATCTATTGGAACAGACCTCTGATACGTATAAAGGAGCGAATCACTTTTTTAAAGATGCAGCGGAAGGCCTGATAAGCGGGCTTATTTGGAAGCTAAAAAGTACCTATCCTGCCTATTGCACTTTACCCCATTTGATCATATTATATCAGTTATTAGACACAGAAAGTCTAGTGGCTTTCTTACAAACCAATCGCATTGCTACAGGAATGGCTGCTGCCTTTATACAAGGGGTAGAATCGGAAAAACAAACGGCAGGGGTCAAGAGCACGCTTTCCAATGCGCTTAAGAAAATTAGCAGTCAGCGACTCTTTATGGCTTTATCAGCTGATGAAACACCACTTCATTTAAATCGACTTCCAAAACCTACTGTTTTATCAGTGGTAAACAATCCACTTTATGAGGCAGCCTATGCGCCCGTGATTGCAACCATTATGCATACGGCTGTAAAACAGATGTCAGTTAGAAATGCAGCCCCCTCTTTTTTGTTAATGGAAGAAGCACCGACCTTGCGACTGTTGAACATGCATCGAATACCAGCGACCCTTCGAAGTTTTGATATCGCCACGGTGTATGTGTTGCAAGATAAAGTCCAGAATGACATGATGTACGGGGACAAGGGAAGTAGAGCGATTCTTAGTAACCTATCCTATCAATTCTTTGGCAAGGCGAATGATCCGTTGACCGCAAAGTATTATGAACAGTTTTTTGAGATGATAAAAACAAAAACCAGGAGTGTTACTAAAAGTAGTTCACTCAGCTTTGAAGCTAGGATTACCACAGGAGAACGAGAAATTGCTAAAAATAGAGCAAGTACGTTTTTTAGTTTACGGCAAGGGGAATTTATCAGCTTTGCAGATGGAAAAGATCGAAAGATTCGCTTTCCAGTGCCTGAATTTGATAAGGTCAAACCTTTACCAGAAAAAGTCTATACAGCTAAAGAACTAAAAGAAAATTATAAAAGGATATATAAGGAGGTGAAGGGGATATTTCAAGCTTCCTGAGATAGCATCCTCAAAATATTTAAAAAAGCCTGTTTTCAATAACAATTGTCCAGTTTTTGATAAAAGCTAATCCAAAACCCTGTATTAATTTTATTCAAAATAAATTATTTCCCCTCAAACCAATTCATTTAAGTACATGAAGAATGAAGGTAAGGAGAATTATATTATGGGGAATCTGTCTGCTGTATGTACTGTTATTCGTATACGCTTCGGTAAGCAAGTTTTTGAATTTTCAGAATTTCAGAATGCAGTTAGGACAGTCCCCTATGATATCTATATATGCGGCTATAATTGCTTGGATGGTCCCGTTATTGGAAGTTTTAATTGCAATACCATTATTCTTTAAAAAAACAAGAGCAATTGGATTGTATGCCGCCATGACACTCATGGTCATGTTTACCACCTACATTTATATTACGTTGAATTATAGCGCTTTTGTGCCCTGTTCATGTGGTGGCGTTCTGGAGGATATGGGGTGGACAACGCATATGATCTTCAATGGTGTCTTTATTCTTTTGGCGGTTATTGGAATTATGTTAATCGAATACCAAAAAACTAGCTTCCGAAAGGTATGTTTGATTTTACTTTTACTAACTACCTTTGCAGTAGGAACGGTGATTGTACTTTATATAACCTCAGAAAAGACCATTCATAAACACAATCCTTTTGTACGCCGATATCCTCATTTTCCAGCGGTCAAAGTTAAACAGCTGGATTTAGAATATAACTCCTACTATTTTGCTGGTGTGGATGATGAAAATATATACCTGGGTAATTCCACAGCACCTTTCCATATGACAATTTTGGATAGTTCACTTACCCATCAAAAGGAAGTACAAATAAAATTGGATAGTACTGATTTTGAGTTTTCTGCTATTCAGGTTCGCGTACACCCCCCCTATTTTTATTTAGCAGATGGGAATACCTCCTCTGTATTTAGAGGAGAAATAGCTGGATGGGAAGCCTCTTTTGTAAAAAAGGTACCGATTTATTTTTCCCGTATCGCCCCCATAGACTCAATAACGATAGCGTTTCGAATGATTTTACAAAAGACCAAAACCAATACCTTGGGACTGATGTATTTGGAAAGTAAAAAGCCTATTTATTATACAGAAAACTTAATTCAAAAACAGCTTGATGGCGTATTTGATACCGAAGGAGACTTGCATTATAACAAGGATTTAGAGAGACTGGTTTATGTATATCGATATCATAATACTTTTTTTACCGCAGATAGAGCGTTATATGCCGATGTTTTCGGAAATACCATTGATACCATCAGCCAACCGCAATTGGATATCGTCTATCTAAAAAATAAAAAGTCTTATAAGTTGGGATCCCCTCCACTGGTAGTTAATAAAACAAGTGCTACTTATGGCAACTTACTTTTTGTGAATTCTACACTGGCAGGTAAATATGAGCCGCTAGCAATGCTTCAAAAGGCAAGTGTGATAGATGTATATGATTTGATAACAGGGGATTACCTGCTAAGCTTTTATGGATACGATATAGGGCATCATAAAATAAGGAGTTTTAGGGTATTTAAAAATCGAATGTATGTCCTTATCGATCATTGGATAGTCAGTTACCGATTGGAAAGCCCTGTAACCGAAGCTTATAAAACTAAACAATAAAAAGAACTACATGCGCAAGTAGCAGGAATAAAGATCGAACACCTGTAGAAAAAAGTAGATCCTATTTATAAACCATTAAATAATAATGATGATGAAAACAAAATTTTTAAAATCAGTTTTACCTATATCAGTAGTGACACTTGCGATAGCCGGCGCCTTTTCCACCCATGCGATGGACAAGGCATCGGATCGTATGGTAGAACGAACTGGATATGAGCATTTGAGCCAACAGGAGCCCTGTGTAGCTAGAATAGCGTGTACAACAGATCCAGGAGATCCTTGTACGTTTAACGGAGCAGTTCTGTATGATCAACTTACGTCAGTTAGTTGTCCAAATCCCTTGAATAAGATTCAGCAATAGGCTGAAATAGGGGTTAACAAAGGCAATGCAGCTCGAAAAGGAGCTGCATTGTTATTTATATTTTCTCTTAAAAAATTATTGAGGCAGTGCCCAATCGGGTTTGGAGCTGTCTTTTAAGTAATAGTCAAACCACTTTTCTGTTTTTTGGGTCAGGTTTTTTTGTGAGTGGCGGTTAAACAAGGAATGCCCCCCTTCGGGATATAACAGCATCACGGCCGGTTTCCCGAGCCTTCTTAGCGCCAGGAAAAGTTCTATGGATTGCTGGTATGGTACCCGTGTTTCTTTTTTTCCTGACCATAGGAGCAAGGGAACCTGTATACCATCGGCATGGAAAACGGGCGAGTTCTTCATATAACGGTCTTTGTCCTCGAAGAATGAAACCATCATGGATGTCTGGTATCCCTCATGATATGCATACTCGGCATAACCATGTGCCGGGGTTATACTAAAAGAGGAACTTATAAGATCGGTAATGGATCCCCCGGATACACCCGCTGCAAACAGCTTGGATTTTGTAAGGATGTAATTGGTCTCAAAGCCACCAAAGGAATGCCCCATAAGCCCTATACTTTTCGGATCTATGGAGGGCGTATCCAGCGCAACCGAAATAGCGGCAGTCACGCAATCCACGGCATTGTCCCCAGCAGTCCCTATATCAATGTAAATATCGGGAAGCAGTACAAAATATCCCTTTTGGGTAAGGTTGGATACATTAAACCCATCGGAATTATACCAAGAGGGGTTATGGTACAAATGTAACAGGGAAGCCTTTTTTTCGTAAACTTCCACGACCATGGGATATTTTTTTTGGGGATCGTAGCCTGCCGGATAAAAAAGACAGGCTTTTAAGGATTTTCCTTTTTTATTGCGGTATTGGATATGCTCGGCCTTCCCCCATAGGTAGTTTTTATAGTGCGGGTTGCTTTGGAATACCTGTTGCGGTTTACCACCCCATCCCCGGGCTACCATTAGGGCGGGCGGGGTACTGAAATCCTGTCGCACATAAACAAAAACATCTTTTTCCTGCGCTCTTTTGATGGCATTGCTGCGATTGTTCCCCATGATCCAAGGTTTTTCTTTAACGTTCCAATAATAATATCCCTGTATACTCTTATCGAGGTTGGTGGCCTTTAAAAGCTGTTTTTTATCAAGATCGATAAGGGGACTGTCCATGGTCGCATTTTCAACCTTTTTTTTGGGAACGACCCGAAAGCGAAGCTGTTTTTCCCTACCGCGTGTCAGGCGCTTGTGATGGTCATCATAAAGATGTACCTTCCAGATATCATAACGGTCATAAAGGAGGATGGCATCCTCTTCTTTGGTAAACCCTCCAAAACCATAGGGAGCGATGGAGTTTCTAAAAGCAAATTCCTGTCCTATGGTCGAGGTCGGGAGTAATTTGCTTATGTTCCGATGCTGTTTGCTTTTTAGATCATACACAAACCAACCGCTTTTTTTGGTAAAATAGAGGATGTAATTACCCGATGGGGCGACTTTTAAATAGTCCGGCTTTTCCAGATCGGGAGCGGCAAGTATCTTTTTAGTTCTTTTTTTAAGGTCGACCAGGTAATATTCCGGGTCATAAAAATAGGTGAGCTTAGGTGTGTCACCTTCAACACTGGAAACAATCGCCATGTCCTTATGGGGGATTAAGTTGTAATCAGTAAAACCTTCGGTAAACCAAAAAAAGGAGCCTTCTTTAGGATACCAAACAGCGGTTCCCTGCCAATCTTTAACCGAACCAGTCAAGACTCTTCTTGGGTATTCCCTTTTATCGAGCGTATTCCAAACCTCGGGATCTAATGGGTTTATGGTAGTGGTATCCTTATCTTTTTCCAAGGTAACAAAAATGGATTTTCCATCTTCAGAAAAATAAAAATCCTTTTCAATTTGTGTGCGTAGTTGCCTGTCTATTGGAAAACCTTTCGTCTTTTCTGGTTGCATGAAGGTAAGTCTTTGATTGGAAAGCCCATAATGGTACAAGGCTGTTTTATGTTTTTTTTCCATGGACTCAGCAGTAAATGCGATGGCTTTTCCATGTGGTTCCCATATAATTTTCGATATTCTTTCTTTATGAAGTTTAGTCAGCGTTCTTGAAAGCAAGCCACCTATGGAAATGGATCTAAGCTGGGTCTCACCATTTTTATAAGTGGCATACGCTAGTTTTTCGCCCGAGGGGCTTAAACTATAGGCAGTCGCTAGAAAGGTTTTAATCGTTTGATAACTTTTTAAATTGATTAGCCTTAGTGAAAAGTTTGTTGCATCTATACGGCTTGCTAAAATGAGTACTTGTTCTTTTTTAGCCACCTGGTAAAAGGAAACCTTGTCAAAAATCTGCCTATTTTCATTTTTAAAATTTTGTACGATCAATTGCCCAGATGAATTTAGTCCCATCCAATAGCTTTCTTCCACGAAACACGCTTTGTAACCACCAGGAATATTATAGGTTTTATCAGAGGTGGTATGACGAACCCATAAGGTATCGTTTCCATTGGTATGCCGCATGTTATAGGTAACCCAGTTGCCATTGTTTGATACATCTTTAAAATCCATGGTTGACCAAAGGTTATAATCCGCTGGGGAGACTACATTTTTGGGAGATTCCTGCCCAAAAAGAGGGCAGGAATCAATAATAAAAACTAATAAAAAGATGAATAGGGGCTTCCAAATAGAGTAAGGACTATTTTGAAATTTTATTGTTTGTTTCATAAATACTAGGGTTAAAAGTTTAATAACCTGGATTTTGTGGATTAAGATTTGGGTTTAGGCTAATTTCTGAGTCTGGGATTGGCCATAAAATATCCGTGCTGTTCCAACCAGGTTTAATATTGCTTAATTCTGCATCTAATGCTCCCCTTCGTTTAAGTTGAAAGTATCGGTGTCCATGTTCGGTGAAAAATTCTAGACGGGATTGCAGGTATATTTGCTCTAGGATAGCTTCTTTAGTTGTTGCCAAAGATTTTTCAAGCCCAGCTCGATTTAAAATAACGTTGAGGTCTTCCACAGCGCCAATTAAATCTCCAAATTGGACACGTGCCTCTGCACGAATTAAGTACACTTCGGCCAACCGAATTACTTTGGAGTATTCCATCCCACTGCCTTCATAAAGATTGAGGGTGTATTTATAAGGCATGTACCACGTTTCTGATGCGTCATGAATAGAACGAATCCATGCATCCTTTCTTAAGTCTTCATTGGAAAAGGCAGCTACTAAGTCCTCACTCAATGCAGATTGTGGGGGAGGACCAGCTGTAAAGATAAAGGTGCTGGCTTCATGGGTGTTGTATCCCACCTGGGAAGGACTCAATTGCCAAATGGTGGATGTACTTCCTTTTAAGAAGGTGAGTGCTGGACTTTCTAAAAGGTAGCGGTCTGTTTGATTTAAAACTGCTGATGCCATATTAGAAGCGTTCTGCCAGTCGCCTTGGAATAAGTACACTCTTGCAAGAAGTGACTGTGCTGCAGCTCGGTTTGGACGTACCCGATCAGGAGAGTGGTAGGCTGTGGGTAATTGTTTCACCGCAGTTTGTAAATCCTCTATGATATATTGATAAACGGTAGTGCTTTCCATTCTAGCTGATGTGCTATTTTGGTTATAATCGGTACTGTCTGCATAGGGAATGTCACCATAGAGGTTCACCAAATAAAAATGAATAAGTCCTCTTAGAAATAGCGCTTCTCCCGTGAGGAAAGTTCTTTGTTCTTCGCTTAATGCGCTACTCTGTCTAATGCCCTCCAACGCAGAGTTGGCTGCATATAACTGCTCGTAGCTATAATTCCACAGGGATTCCATTCGAGTATCTGAAGCGGAAAGATTGTTTAAATAAAATTGATAGCTCAGATTTTCTGAAGGACCATAATAAGTAAGTTCATCACTGTAGACTCCTAATTGATGTGATATTCCAGAAACTTTTCCAGTCAAAAGTCCTTCATCTCTTAGTGATGCATAGATTGCGGTTATGGCAGCCTCAGCTGTTGCAACATCCTCAAAAACAAAGGAGGTATTGAGTTCCGTATCAGGTAGTGGAATTTCTACAAAAGATTCGCAACCAGCACAGAAAATCAACAAACTGATCGGTGTGATAATGTTATAGATGATATTCTTATGTATTTTCATTGTTTTATATTTTGAAGATTAAAAGCGTAGTTCAATGCCAGTGGTGAAAAGTTTTAAGGGTGGTAAACGTCCTGAAAACTCAAACTCTGGATCCCCTCCTTTATAGGGCGTAAAGGTGAGTAAGTTTTGCCCTTGCATAAAAATGCGGCACTCTATATCATAGAACCATTTCTTCGGAATCGTATAAGAGATGGATAAGTTTTTAAGCCTGATGAAAGAGGCATCAGAAATAGCTGCATTACTCTGTTGATAGTTTAGGTAACCATTACGTATTTCTGTATCAACACCAGTGGAGTAACGCTGATAGGTGCCTAATGTATTTGGATTTTGCCACCTATCAGATACTTCTAATGGTTGATTGCTCATTAGTCCGGGCATACCAAAAGAAGCAAATGCATTTGGTGCCTCTTTTTTAACAAATTGAAATAAAAAGTCTGTAAATTCCTGTAAAGTTGACCCACCCATTCCTGTTTAAATTGAGCATAGTAAAACAGGTTCTAAAAAGAGCAGTTTTGTGCTTATAAAAATATAAAATATATCATTGTTTTTTTCTTTTTTTTCTCATGGATTCACCTTTAAGTTCCACTCTATGTGCTGCATGTACCAGTCGATCTAAAATAGCATCAGCAATAGTTTGTTCTCCGATAATTTGATGCCATCCCATAATTGGTAGTTGT
>NZ_JBSXNL010000026.1:0-40680 GCF_056857615.1 Galbibacter sp. L-19 | reverse complement strand
CACGCTAAATTTACCACTTTCAAAATCTGCAACAATAGATTTTTTATACGCTTCAGAAAACTTACGGGATTTCTTAATTAATTTTATAGTTGCTTTCATATAAATTGACTTTAAGTGGTCAACCTATATCAGGGAAGTACATACTTCCTACTTCGGACTTCGGACTTCGGACTTCGGGCTTTTCCAATCCTTCAATCTTTTCAATAAAAAGAAAAGTGCTCAGTAGGCGTACATTTTCAATCAAGAGTCAAGAATCAAGAGTCAAGAAAAATCTATATTCTTTTCTCTATATTCTATATTCTTCTCTTTAACTCATTAACTTTTTTACTTCCTACTTCGGACTTCCGACTCCCGACTTTTTCAATCCTTCAATCCTTCAATCTTTCAATCTTTAACTCATTAACTTTTCACTTTTTGACTCAACAGAAACAAGACCGCTTCGCTACAAGAAAACGACGTAAAAATTAAACTGCAAAAACTAATAATGTACCTTTGCAAAATAAGATGCATTGAATGGTACAGAAAGTTTTACAGTTTCTAAAAAGCTACAATTTTACAAAAGGATTAATAATAAGTACTACCGCTTTTAGCGCTGTTACTTTTTGTTATTTCTTTTTGAATATGACTATTGGAGCAGGCGTTGCATTTGGAGTTTTACTCGCTTCAGCAAGTGATATTCCCGGAAATAAAAAACACCATATTTACGGAATTTTTATTTCTTTATTCCTCGCCGTTCTTAGTTATGTAGTAATTCATCTTACTATTCCGTACCCTCTACTATTAATTCCATCATTGGCTATTTTAGTCTTTCTCAATTCGTATATTTCGGTATATGGTTTTAGAGCTTCTCTCATTGCTTTCTCTGGATTATTAGCGGTCTCTTTGAGCTTTGCCCACCCGCTCACTGGAATTGAAATTTTCTATAATGCACTTTATATTATTTGTGGCGGAATTTGGTATTTATTAATTTCTCTGATTTTTGAAAGTGTAAGAACTAAACAATATAGTGATGAGTTACTTACAGAATGCATGCAGCTTACTGCTGAATATTTAAGCACTCGTGTTGCACTTTTATCTGCTACAGATAGAGAGAATGCCCTAAATAGACAATTACGATTACAGAATGAGTTAAATGAAAAACACGAAACACTAAGAACTATTTTATTAAGGCAACGGCAGCGTTCTGGCTCTATGAAATCCAAACGCCAGCAGTTACTTCTTTTTATTGAACTTATAGACATTTTAGAGTTTGCCGTTGCAAATCCGCTTAACTATCAAAAATTTGATAATAGTAGTGATGCTTTTAAAAAGGTTGCTGTAGAAATAGCTACCACTATGGAAGCCGTAGCAAATAGACTTATAGAAATTTCCAACCACCGATTAAAAGGTAGAAAAATTTCTGAAAGCACAACAATTTCAAAACAATTAGAAGTTTCTAATGAAAAGATTGAAGAGCTAAAACTTCAATTAGACCTTAAAAAAAATAGAGAAGAGATATTAATCCTCAGAAATTTATACGACTATACAGAACGGCAGTTTCATAAAGTAAACACTATTGAGAATATTGTAAATAATAACTTGCATAACGAAATCTCTATTCTTAAAAGAACAGACCGCCTAAAATTTATTACCACACAAGATTATAGCTACAAAATACTGCTTGAAAACCTCACATTAAAATCGCCCATTTTCAAACATTCGTTGCGCTTGGTTGTAACAGTTTTAATTGGTTACACTATCGGAAGTTTTTTCGAACTCCAAAATGCATATTGGATTTTACTAACCATTATTGTTATTATGCGTCCTGGATATGTGCTTACCAAAGAACGATCACAACAACGTATTATTGGAACTTTAATTGGTGGCGCTATTGCAGTTGGAATTGTTTTGCTCACCAATAATTTAGGGGTTTACATTGCTGTTACTTTTGTTGCAATGACGCTATCCTTTACTTTTATTCAGCAAAACTATAAAGCATCGGCTGTATTTATTACACTTACCATTGTATTTGTTTATGCCATGCTATCTCCAGATGCTCTCACCATTATCAAATTTAGAGTTATTGATACGCTTATTGGGGCTATTATAGCAAGCATTACAAACTTAATTTTATGGCCGTCTTGGGAGAGCGAGAATATTACTAATTTAATTACTGATGCTGTTACCACCAATAAAAAATATTTACAAGAAGTAAAACACCTCTATCACGACAAAGAAACCGTAAAAACACCTTATAAAATTTCTAGAAAACATGCTTTTATTGCTATCGGGAATTTACATGCTGGCTTCCAAAGAATGACACAAGAACCAAAATGGAAACAGCAAAATTTAAATAAATTATATGAAATTGTAGTAACTCAAAACACGCTCTTATCTGCAACAGCATCATTGGGAACTTATATTCAAATTCATCATACCACAGATGCTTCCAAATATTTTGATGCTTATATGACCGCTATAGACAATCAATTAGCATGCAGTGAAGCTACCTTAAAAAATGAAACTTTTACAGAAATAGAAACCCTTAATTTAGAAGAAACTAAAAATTACCTCCAACAAGTTTTTGAAAGTTTATCGCAAAAAAGAAATAGTGAAATTGATGCAGGAATGCTAGAAATCAATTCCGAATTGAGAGAACAATTAAAAGAGGTTCGAATAATTTCTGAGCAACTTGAATGGCTCCATAATTTATCAAAAAACCTCCATACTGCTATTAATGGGTATATAGAGAGGGTTGAAAATTTGTAGAGTGGAAATGAGGAAGTAAAAAAGTCGGGAGACAGAAGGCAGTATTCAGTAGGCAGTTTTTCTTTGTAACATCATAACTCCATAACAGCATAACTTTTTAACTCAAAGATGCACAGCATGAGGCAGTAAGCATTAGGCGGTAGGCAGTTCAGTAGGCAAGGTAGTTTTTTCTTTGTAACATCGTAACTCCATAACAGCATAACTTTTTAACTCAAAGATGCAAAGGGCAGTAAGCATTAGGCGATAGGCGGTAGGCAGTTCAGTAGGCAAGGCAGTTTTTTTCTTTGTAACATCATAACTCCATAACAGCATAACTTTTTAACTCAAAGATGCAAAGGGACAAAGAGACAAAGTTGTAAATGTGTCAATTTGAAGATCTGGAAATGTGGATGTAAAAAAGTTGGGAGACCGAAGTCGGGAGACAGTAGGCAGTGTTCAGTAGGCAGTTTTTTCTTTGTAACATCATAACTCCATAACAGCATAACTTTTTGACTCAAAGATGTAAATGTGTTAATTTGAAGATTTGGAAATGTGGAAGTAAAAAAGTCGGAAGACAGTTTTTTCTTTGTAACATCGTAACTCCATAACAGCATAACTTTTTAACTCAAAGTGGCAAAGGGACAAAGTTGTGATTGTGTAAATTTTCAAATTCTTTAATCTTCCGACTTCGGACTTCGGACTTTTTCAATCAAGAATCAGGAATCAAGAGTCAAGAATGCAAAAAACCTATATTCTCTTCTCTTTATTCTTATTTCTTTCCAACTTCCGACTTCAGGCTTCGGACTTCGGACTTTTTCAATCAAGAATCAGGAATCAAGAATGCAAAAAATCTATATTCTCTTCTCTTTATTCTTGTTTCCTTCCAACTTCCGACTTCGGGCTTCGGACTTCAGACTTTTTCAATCAGGAATCAAGAGTCAAGAATACAAAAAGCCTATATTCTCTTCTCTATATTCTATATTCTTCTCTTTAACTCATTAACTTTTTTACTTCCTACTTCGGACATCCGACTCCTCCTACAAATCAAATTTATAAGCTGCTCCTGCTAAGATTTGAAATCCTTGTACAGGATAATTTACTAATCTATCGTATTGTGAGCCAGTTATATTATTTGCTTTAATAAAAGCAGACCACTGCTCTGTAATATCATAACCGATATTTGCATTTAAATCAAAATACCCATCTAAATTCCTAACTATAGGGCCTTCAGAAGGAAGTAAATTTGGCGAATTAATATAATCTTTTCTTTCTCCTATATAAAAAGCATTTACTCCAGCCGACCATTTTCCTTTAGCATAGTTTCCAAATAAGGATCCTTTAATTGTAGGTAAATTCCATGCCTCAGCTTCATCATCTGTAGAATAATCTGAAAATTGTCCATTAATCCCTAGGGTAAAATCGCGCGTTAAATCCACATTTATTTCACCAAAAACAGAAATAGTAGTAACATCATCATAAACCACTTCAAAAGAATTTCCAAAAGCATACCCCTCATCATTCACAATTCCGCTATCTGAACCTGTATTGTACGAGTTTGAACGATATAAATATTTATTATTTTCTTTGATATAAGACCCCTTGATATTATAACCAACATTAGGCAAAAAACGCCCTTTTAAACCAGCAAAACCATTGTACTTCTGGTCGGTTGGTATCATATTTATTGTTGGAGAAACATATGGATTCTCCTGAGCATACTCGTAATACGAATTCTGTTTCAAATCTCCTTTAATACCTCCATATGCCGCAACATATTCTTCCACAATGTCATAGGAAACATCTACTTCAGGATAGAAAAACACATCTCCATCACTATTTTCAAGATCCTGATTATAATAAACAGAGGCTCCTAAATTAATTGCCAATCTATCGGTTAAAATCTGAATGCTTGGTGTAACACCCCCAAATATATTACTGTAATTAATCTCGTCTGTATTTGCGTATTGACGATCAAAATTTCCTCCTACATAATCTACCTCTACATCCAAACTGAGTAGCTCCTCTCCTACTGGAAATTGAAATTTAGGTTTTAAAACTGCCCTGTTTTCTCCAGAGCTAAATCCATCCCAAAAACGACGGTAATAGATTTCTCCTCCTGTAAAATAAGAATCCACAAAATCCATATTCGCTCCTACAAATCCTGTATAATAGCTCTGTTTTTCGTCGATACTATTAATTTGAGTTTCGCTATATACCCCTTGCGGAATTCCGTACCAATTATAGATTTGATGTTTAAAGCCTCCATTTACACCCCAACTCATATAACGATCTCGCTGACGATAATACGCTTCTAAGGAAGTATTATAAAACTTATCATCTAAAACTACATTATCAATTCCTCCTTGAGAAGAATGATGATTCAACATCACATCTAAACTTTCGTCTCTACTAAAATCGTGACTCGTATAAAAGTCTAATTTAGCAGAATTGTAATTCCCAAGACCAAGCGATAAATACGAATTATACAAACGCTCTTTTACAGCTTTTTGAAGCCCCGTAGCCTTCCCCTTTGCAGGTGTAAAAGTAGAAGCTACTGGTACCGAAAAGATGTTATAAATAATTGTTTTTTTTGCAGTAGTTATAGAATCGTTTAGCGAAGGTTTTTCCTGAATTTTATTAGCATCAGAAATTGTTGGCGTATATGGTTTTACAACATTTACAACCTGTGTTCCTATGTTTTCATCTTGCTTTTCATCAGTTTCCTTTTCCTGCGCCATCACAGTATAACTGCTTGATAAAATGAGAAGTGCACTTATTATTAAATTCTTGCGCATTGTATGTCGTTGTATGTTATTATCTTTTTTTATTTGAATAGTTTGCATAAATCCTTACTTAATTTTGATTAGGATTAACAGAAGAGTTTCTTTCAGATTCCTTAGCTTTCATAATAGAAAGTTGTGTTTTTGCCTCTTCCACAATTGCTGGATATTGCGAAAAATTATCAATTACACTTTGCAAAATATAGGTTGCCTGAAAAGCATCGTCCATAGCAAAGAAATTCTTTGCCATAATAATTAAACCTTTTCCTCCTGTTTCTTTATACGCAGAGTAATCTTTTGCTAAACGCTGAGCCGACGCATTTGATGCCTCGTAATTTTTTTCTTTGTTTTTAAAATAAGCATCGTAATACAGTGCTTCCGCAGCTAATTCTCCTGTTGCTATTTTTTGAACTTCAGCATATGCCTTTTTCGCTTTTGTTTCATCTCCTGTAGCAATAGCAGAACGTGCAATCATGGTATAAGCATCACTTTTTATTCTATCATCTACTTTTGAAGTATTCAATACTTTTTCAGCATATGTAATAGTTTGCGGATAATTTTTCAGCTCATAACTCGCTTTCATAATATTAGATTGGGCAAAAATGATATTCTGCTGAAAATCTGCTCCTTCTTCTAATGTTTTTAATACGGAAATTGCTTTGTTATAATTTTTGTTTTCTAAATAAATCTCTCCTGCTCTAACGTAGGCTTCTTCTGAAAATTCATTTCGCTTTTCATTCACTATATATTCATAATGAGATAATGCCTTTTGTTTATCTCCGCTTTTGTAATAAAGTTGCGCTAGATAAAAATGCGACTTCAAAGCATTGGAACCCTGAGGGAATTCATTTAAATAATTTTCAAAACCTTTAATTGCTGAAGTAGATTTATTCTGAACATACTGGCGCTCGGCAGATTCAAAAGAAGCACTTTCCAATTCGCTCTCTGTTACATTTACAAAACCTAAACCTTTAACCCAAGAAGCATATTCTCCAACGCGACCTTCATCTACATAAACCTGTTTTGCCGTACTTACCGCCTGAAGTGCTTCTGGAGTGTTTGGATAGGTATTTACAACCGCTTTAAATTTTGATAAAGCCTTTTCATTCTGACCGCCATTATAATAAACTAAACCTTCTTTTAGCATTGCTTTTGGCACAAAAGAACTCATTCGGTACTCCGATGCTAATTTTGCATATGCTTCAATTCCCTTTTCTGTTTGGTTGCTATTTATAAAGGTATTTCCTAACTCATAATACGCATCATCTCTTAATGGAGAAGTTGGAAATTGATTCACAAACGCCTGTAATTCGCTTATCTTTTTCTCATTTCTATCTACAAAACCATAGCTTATAGCTTTTTGAAAATGCGCATAATCTGCATCTGCTCCGCCAAGTTCAATAGCTTTATTGTACGCTTCCATTGCTGGCCAATATTGACTATCGGCAAATTGACTATCGGCAAGTCGTAAGTAACTATCCTTTATTCTAGCTACATCTTCACTATTAGCATTAATATACTTTTTAAAATGAGTAGCGGCATTGCTATAATCTTTCTGTTTAAAATAAGTATATGCCAAATTATAGTTTAAATTCTTGTATTCTGGAGTCTGCAATGCCATTGTAGACTGTTCAAACTGCTTAAATCCTATAACCGCTTCCTCATAATTTTCTAACAAATAATCTACTTCTGCATTCCAAAAAGTAGCTCTCGCAGTAAAAAGTGGATCTTGTTGCTCTTTCTTAGATTTGCCAAAATATTCTTTTGCCTCTGTATAATTCCCTTCATTAAAAAGCTCTAATCCACGGTAAAACGCAACTTTCTGGTAGGTAGTTTTAGAACTGTAATTTTTATTACTTTCAAGCAATTCTAAAGCAGCATCATAATTTTTTGATGTAATGTAAGAATCCACTAATAGCTCTTGTATCTCTTGAGTATTTTCACTCTTTGGATATTCCTTTAAATAATTAGTAAGCACTAAAGGTGCGCTTTGATATGGATTCCCTATTTCATAACTCAACCGTGCATAATTTAAAAATGCATCTTTTTTAATCTGCTCATCATAAGGCATTTGAGAGGCATTTCTAAACGCATTTAATGCTTGTTGTTTCTTATCAGTCTTTAAATAACATTCCCCTAAATGGTAATATGCATTTTGCGCTACGGAATTACTTCCTTCTACAATTTTATTAAACTGATTAATAGCCAATTCATATTCTCCTTGCTTATAATAGGCATATCCTAGCTGATAAAAATCGGTGTTATTCCATTTACCGTTTTTCCCCTGATATTCTTTTAAGTATGGAATAGCGGCTTCATATTCTTTTTTATTGAAGTAACTCTCTCCAATAATTTTGTTTAATTCTGAAGCTTCATTTCTATCGGCGGTTGCCAACTGTTCTTTTCCTAAAGCAATAGCCTCATCAAATTTTCCAAGTTTAAAATTCATATCCGCTTGGTAATACGACAAATTCTTATTGAGCGCTTGGTCTCCAGATACTTGATCAAAATATTGATTAGCCTCATTATAATCATCGCCTTGATATGCCATATATCCAATATAATATTTGGCTTGAGAACCATACTTTTGAGAATTAGAAACCCGCTCTAAATATTCTCTAGCAGGGGCATATTTTTTTGCCACAAAAAGCGAATATCCTTTTTTAAAGTTAAATTCGTCTCGCTCTGCATTACTCATTGATTGCTCTTCAGCAAGATCATACCAACGCAGTGCATTAGAATATTTAGCCTGATTAAAATAATAATCGGCCACATCCATGTATGCAGAATTACGCTTTGTAGATGTAGGATAATTAGTTACAAATTCCTCCATCAACCTATCTGCTCCTAATTGATTTGTCCGAATGGCAGCATTGGCAATATAGTAAGCCGAGTTAGCCTCCGTTTCTTCATCAACAGTAGTTCTTTTTACATTTTGAAAAATTACCTGAGCGGTTTGATATTGTTTCTTATTATATAAATCTATAGCTTCATGATAATCCTTTTCGTTATACGTATAAACTTTCGATTCTTGTGCGTAAGAAAATGTACTTCCAAGTACAAAAAGCACGGCAAATCCTTTATTGGTTAGATTCATAAAAATTAGTTTAATCCCTTAAATCGGTTTAAGCAGCCAACAACAGTGTTGTTACTTGTTATTTTTTAATTTGTCTTTCTCCCTCAAAAACTCAGTTTGAGGAGATCCATCCCTTTAGTCAAAAATACATGAATGAACCTATTTATAACGCAGATTTTTTGTTATAATTATCCTAAAGGAAGAAATTATGCTTACAAGCTTTTTTCAGGAACTTTCTTACATTACTTATTAGATCTTTTAGCTATTCAATCAAAATAATTTAAGACTTGAACCGATAAAAATTACATATTATATTTACCTTTACACGAAGTTTTTCTTAATCAATTAACCTAAAAGGTAAGCTTTAAGGGTGTCAAAAGAAATAACTCAATCAATTTCAGCGTAAGTGTTGAAGCATTGCATCTCGATTATCGAGGATAACAAATATTAATTCTGAGAACTTAAAATATGAGTGAAGTAATTTTAGAGCTAAGAGACGTTGCTATTTATCAAAAAGAAAATTTGGTTTTAAGTGAAATCAATCTTAGTATTTCAGAAGGAGAATTTGTTTACTTAATCGGGAAAACTGGGAGTGGGAAAAGTAGTTTTATGAAAACACTTTATGGAGATCTTCCGCTAACCCAAGGGTCGGGAAACATTGTTGAATACGACCTTCGCACTTTAAAAGAAAAAGACATTCCTTTTTTAAGAAGAAAATTAGGAATTGTTTTTCAAGATTTTAAATTACTTCCAGACAGAACTATCAACGATAATTTATTATTTGTACTGAAAGCTACTGGATGGACAGATAAAAATAAAATAACTTCTAGAATAGACGAAGTCCTTACCAAAGTAGGAATGGCTACAAAAGGCTTTAAATTCCCGCATCAATTATCTGGAGGTGAGCAACAACGTGTAGCTATAGCAAGGGCTTTGCTAAACGACCCAGAGCTTATCCTTGCCGACGAGCCTACTGGAAACTTAGATCCGCAAACCAGTGTTGAAGTAATGAAGGTTCTACAGGATATCAATAAAAATGGACGAACTATTTTAATGGCTACCCACGATTATGCACTGCTCTTAAAATTCCCTTCTAAAACACTAAAATGCGACGGTAGCAAGGTATTTGAAGTAGTACAGAAGAATGTATAGTTATTAAGTCGGAAGTTTGTAAAGTAAAAAGTTAATGAGTTAAAGGAGACAAGAATAAAGAATCAAGATTTTTATTGTTTCTGGGGAAAAGTTACGTTGTTACTAACAAAAAACTGCATACTAAACACTGTTTACTGTTACTGCCAACTGAACACTACAAATCAACTTTTCACCTTCCTAACAAATAAATAATAGAAATTAACCCCTAAAATAGCTGCATTTGTAATAATTATTGGAATAGAAGGCAACATAATCCCATAGATTACAAAAAAAATACATCCTATAGAATTTACTATTCTGAGTTTGGTTATTTCTTTCATAAAAAAAGAAAGTAATATCCCTAATGAAGCCACATAACCTATTAATTCTGTGATAGATGTATCTATAAATTCCATATCTAATTTAACAAATTATTCCCCCTTTTACCTAATAAGCTAAAGACACATACTTTAACTTTTTATAATAAATATACCTTAAAAGTAGATTTATTTTTACAAAATATTCAAAAAACATGGAATAATTCTAACAATCTATTATTTTTACATCAAAAGCTATCATAATAAGAAAAATATAATAGATGGAAATTTTAGGTATAGACATTGGTGCATCTGGAATGAAAGGAGCCATTGTAGACATAGAAAAAGGCGAATTATTAACGGAGCGTTTCCGAATAGAAACTCCAAGGCCAGCCACCCCTGGCGCTATGGCTGCCGTAATAAAAAAGATTGTTGCTCATTTTAAATGGAACGGACCAGTAGGTTGCGGCTTCCCTACAGCTATTAAAAATGGTGTAGCTCTTACTGAAAGTAATCTACACAAGAAATGGGTAGGCGTAAATGCTGAAGAATTATTTGAAAACGAAACAGGACTCCCGTTTATAGTTGCCAATGATGCTGATGTGGCTGGAATTGCCGAAATGAATTTTGGTGCTGGAAAAGGTAAAAAAGGATTCGTTCTAATTATTACGGTAGGAACTGGCTTGGGGTGTGGTGCATTTTACAACGGACAATTAATTCCGAATTTTGAACTAGGACAGATGTACTACAAAAAATATAAAAATGTAGAAAAATATGCTGCCAACTCTGTTCGAAAGAATAAAAACATGAGTTTTAAAAAATGGGGTAAGCGTTTTAATAAATTCTTAAACTATGTTGATTTAATTCTTTGTCCTGATTTATTTATTATTGGCGGCGGAGGAAGTAAATATTTTGAAGAATTTGAAGAATATTTAGACATGAAAGTCCCTACTATTCAAGCTGAAACATTAAACGAAGCTGGAATTATTGGTGCCGCTTATGCAGCTAAAGAATTGGCTACTGAAAAATCTCAATAAACTGACTAAAGCAGCTATATGTTTTCAAAAAGCTTCTCGAAGTTTTATCTTCTTGATACTAAATACCTTTTTACAAAGTCAGAAAAACATTAAAGTATCATTCTAAAACAACAAAAAGCGGATAAAGATTTAATCTCTATCCGCTTCTTTATATAAATTTTTCGCTTTGCGAATTATCCTATTTGTTTTCCAAAACGCTTACGATCTGTTTCTTTTAAATAAATCTTACGGATACGCATAGTTTTTGGAGTTACCTCAACATACTCATCTTTTTGAATGTATTCTAAAGCTTCTTCCAAAGAGAATTTTATTGCAGGAACAATTTTCGCTTTATCATCTGCTCCAGAAGAACGTACGTTAGATAATTTTTTAGTCTTAGTAATATTAACGGTCATATCATCACTACGAGAGTTTTCACCTACAACCTGTCCTTCATAAATTTCCTCATTTGGATCTACAAAGAATTTCCCTCTATCTTGTAATTTATCAATAGAATAAGGAATTGCTTTTCCATTCTCCATAGAAATCAAAGACCCATTATTTCTTCCAGGAATTTCCCCTTTATATGGTTGATATTCTAAGAAACGGTGATTCATAATAGCCTCTCCAGCAGTAGCAGTAAGCAATTGGTTACGTAACCCAATAATACCTCTTGAAGGAATATTAAATACAATATTCATTCGGTCTCCTTTAGGTTCCATACTTAACATTTCCCCTTTACGAAGCGTTACCATTTCTACAGCTTTTCCAGAAACACTTTCTGGTAAATCTATAGTCAACTCTTCAATTGGCTCACATTTTGCACCATCAATTTCCTTGATAATAACCTGTGGCTGACCAATTTGCAGCTCATAACCTTCTCTACGCATGGTTTCAATCAAAACTGAAAGGTGTAATACCCCACGCCCGAAAACTAAGAATTTATCCGCACTATCAGTTTCATTAACTCTAAGCGCTAAGTTCTTTTCTAATTCCTTATTTAAACGATCTTTAATATGACGAGATGTTACAAATTTACCATCTTTCCCAAAGAAAGGAGAGTCGTTAATTGTAAACAACATACTCATTGTAGGCTCATCAATAGCAATGGTTTTTAAACCTTCAGGGTTTTCAAAATCGGCTACAGTATCTCCAATTTCAAAACCTTCTAATCCAACAATTGCACAGATATCTCCTGTTTGTATTTCGTCTACTTTTATACGTCCAAGACCTTCAAAAACATGAAGTTCTTTAATTTTATTTTTCACTACAGAACCATCACGTTTTACCAACGAAATGTTTTGCCCTGCTTTTAATTCTCCTCTAGTTAAACGCCCAATAGCAATACGCCCAGTAAAGCTAGAGAAATCTAGAGATGTAATAAGCATTTGCGTATTTCCTTCTGGTAATTTTGGAGCTGGGATATGCTCAATAACCATATCCAACAATGGCTCTATGTTTTCTGTTTGATTTTTCCAATCGGTACTCATCCAGTTATTTTTAGCTGAACCATAAACCGTTGGGAAATCTAACTGCCACTCCTCTGCCCCTAATTCGAACATTAGATCGAATACTTTTTCATGAACTTCTTCTGGCGTACAGTTTTCTTTATCTACTTTATTAACAACCACACATGGCTTTAAGCCTAAATCGATTGCTTTTTGTAGTACAAAACGCGTTTGCGGCATTGGCCCTTCAAAAGCATCTACTAAAAGTAAAACCCCATCGGCCATATTTAAAACACGCTCTACCTCACCACCAAAATCGGCGTGACCAGGAGTATCGATAATATTAATTTTTGTGTCCTTATAAATAACAGATACATTTTTAGACGTAATGGTAATTCCACGCTCACGCTCTAAATCGTTATTATCAAGAATTAAATCTCCTGTATTTTCGTTTTCACGAAATAACTGACAGTGATACATTATTTTATCAACCAACGTAGTTTTTCCGTGGTCAACGTGCGCAATAATTGCTATGTTTTTAATAGAAGTCATATTATACCCTCGCTTTTAAGGGCGCAAAGGTAATGTATATTTATTTTAGATGAAGCATAAAATCAAAAATATTTAATTATTTGATTATTAACTCATTACAATCGTTTTAACAAATTCCCATCGTATCTATAACCAGCAAAGTATCAATGCTTTATTCTAAATAAAGAGAATCTCATTAATCTTTAATTAATCAGCAAACAAATTATTTCATAAAAGAGTATCTTTGTTTTATAATTCTTATTGAAATGAAACATCCATGTCTAAATTTTAGACACACATTGAAATGATTATTTGGATGTTCCATGTGACCGTTAAAAACAATAAAATAAACACATGAAATTAGAGAACATTCCACAGATAAAACATATAAATAGCAACAATTTCTTTTTATTGGCAGGTCCATGTGCTATTGAAGGAGAAGAAATGGCAATGCGAATTGCAGAAAAAGCAGTTGCTATTACCGATAAACTCCAAATTCCATACGTTTTTAAAGGAAGTTTCAAAAAAGCTAATCGTAGTCGTATTGACTCTTTCACGGGAATTGGCGATGAAAAAGCACTTAAAATACTAAGAAAAGTTTCTGAAACTTTTAATGTGCCCACAGTTACAGATATTCATGAAATAAGTGATGCTGAAATGGCCGCCGAATATGTGGATGTTTTACAAATTCCAGCTTTTTTAGTGCGCCAAACCGATTTGGTAGTTGCTGCTGCCAATACAGGAAAAACCATCAACTTAAAAAAAGGACAATTTATGAGTCCTGAAAGCATGCAGCATGCCGTACAAAAAGTATTAGATTGCGGCAATGAACAAGCTGTAATTACAGACCGCGGAACTATGTTTGGATACCAAGACATGATTGTAGATTTTAGAGGCATCCCAACCATGAAACAATATGCGCCTGTTGTATTAGATGTTACACACTCTCTACAACAACCTAACCAAAGCAGTGGCGTAACAGGAGGACGTCCAGAAATGATTGGAACTATTGCAAAAGCTGGAATTGCAGCAGGTGTAAATGGTTTATTTATGGAAACTCATTTTGACCCTGCAAATGCAAAAAGTGACGGAGCAAATATGCTCCATTTAGACTTACTAGAAAACCTCTTAAATCAATTAGTTGCTATTAGACAGACCATAAATAATTTTTAAAATAATAGTATATTTAACTTGAAATAGAATATATTTTCTGCTATATTGTCAATTAATTAAAAAATAATTGACATGAGAGAAACTATACACTTAATTACTGAGAAAATTTTAAGTTTCATGCCCAGTATTCTGGGAGCCATAATCGTTTTATTTATTGGATGGTTAATTGCTCGTGGAGTAAAAGCTGTTGTTATAAAAATACTAAAGAAAACTTCTTTGGATGAAAAAATTCTGAGTAAAACTGACCTCGGCAATACCAACATTTTTTTAGGCAATATATTTTATTATGTTATCATGATTATTGTAATTATGGTGGTACTGGAACTACTAGGCGTAAGTCAAGTACTTACTCCGCTTGAAAATATGGTAGCCGAAATTTTAAGTTTTATTCCGAGTATTATTGCAGGATTCCTAATTGCTTTTGCCGGTTACTTATTAGCAAAATTCGTTTCAAACCTTATCAATTTAGGAGGATCATTTCTTGATAAATTGATAGATAAAACAGGATTTAAAGACACAGAAATGCTTGTTAATATTGTTCAAAAAGTAATCTTTATTTTAATTTTTGTACCCTTTTTAATTCAAGCTTTCCATGCATTAAATATTAAATCCATATCGGAACCTGCTAATAACATTTTATTAAAATTTACCAATTTAATCGGAGAAGTATTAGTAGCATCTGCCATTCTAGTTCTTTTTATTTGGGGAGGAAAATACCTTACCAACCTTATTGAAGATTTACTTAAAAGCTTAAAACTTGACAGCCTATCAGAAAAAATTCAGCTGCATAAAATCATAGGAGAAAAACAATCATTAGCAAAAATAGTATCTAATGTTTGTTACTTTTTTATTGTTTTCTTCGGAATTATTACTGCTGTAGAAATTTTACAATTAGACCATCTTACCTATATTTTAAATGAGATTCTAACCCTTACTGGACAAATTATTTTTGGCCTTTTAATTCTAGCCATTGGTAATTACATCTCGTTGCTTATTTATAATATGGTTTCAAAATCAAACAATAATAATTTTATTGCTGGAATTGTTAGAGCTGCATCTTTAGCATTATTCATTACCATTTCCTTAAGAGCCATGGGCATAGCTAACGAAATTGTAGAAATTGCCTTTACTTTTATTATTGGAGCATTGGCAGTAACAGTTGCTTTAAGTTATGGGCTTGGAGGAAGAGAAGCTGCAGGCGAACATTTTAAGGAAATTCTTCAAAAAATGAAATCTAAATCTCCTTCAAACAAAGAGGAATAACTACAAACTACTCCTATATTTTTTAGGGGTTTTCTTATAAAAACGCTTAAATGCCGCACTAAAATGTGTGGCATTTTTGTATCCAATTTTTTCAGCTATTTCATAAATTGGAAGTTGTGTTGCTATTAATAAATCGGAAGCTTTATTCATCTTCTCTTTTGTATAATACTCATTAATAGCGCACCCAAAAACTCTTTTAAATTCCTTTTTAAAAACATATTCATTAAGTGCTAAAACCCTCGACATCTCTTTAATAGAATAATTTTTATCGATATTTTCTTCCATCAATTGCTTAGCCGCATATAATTTCTTTAAAATCTTATCCTGACTCGTTCCAACTTTTGCTACAACACCATTTTTGTAGCGCTCTATTTGTATTGCTAATAACTCAATAACTTTAGACTCTAAATACAAACGCCTACTAATACCATTCATTTCGGTCTCTTGCATACTCATTAAAATAGACAATATATTATTGGCTATGGGCTGGATTATATTTGTATCTGTAAAAGAGTTAAAAACCGATATATCTGTAATTCCTCGCTTTTTTAAATACGTTATCGGAATTGTAATTCTAATTTCCCTAAAAGGCTTTCCTCCTGTTAAACGGACATAGCCTTTAAACTGCTCAATTCTAGAAGTATAGCATTCCTGACTTTCATTTAAAATATCAGTATTCCCTCGTAATGAAATAATTTTTTCTCCATCAATTAAATAAGACATTTGTAAAACATCCTCTTGATATTCATCATAAAAAACAAGATCTCTTTCAAGCTCTATATTGCTAGCATGTATAGAAACTCCATCTATTTTTGTATATAAAATAGACCCCTTTCCATATTTAGGATGTAATTTATATTCTGAATATTCATAATCAAATTCGTTTTCCGATAAAGAACTGAAAGCAATTATATCCTTAAAGCCCTTTTCTTCTTTTAAAAGATTGATTAATTCACAATTAATAAAATCACGTCTTTTTTTTTCCATATCGCGTCACTAATGCTGCGTTTGCTTTTCTAAATTTGCCTTCAACTTTATTTAGACCAAATATAAATAACTAATCTAAAAGATGAAACATCTATTTACCATTTTATTCATAGCACTCTCAATGCTTTCCTATGCACAAGAAGGAAACATTAAAGGAAAAGTTACCACAGAAAATGGCACTCCAATTTCTATGGCAAATATAATGCTCAAAAATACTAACAAAGGGACAGAAACCAACTACAATGGTGCTTTTAATTTAAAAGCTATAGCTGCAGGAAATTATATCCTAGTGGCAAAATACATTGGTTTTGTTAGTAAAGAAATTGAAGTAAACGTTCAAAACGACAACACTACACAGCTAGGAACAATTGTTCTTCAAGAATCTACAGAAGCCTTAGATGAAGTAGTTGTAAATGGAAACGGGCATGCAGATTTCCTAGTAAAACAACCATCTTCTTCCCTCCGTTTAAAGACAGAAGTTTTGGATTTACCTCAAAACATTCAAATAATTAGCAATCAACTAATCAAGAATCAAAACTTAATTAGTATGATGGAAAATGTTACTAGAAACGTGAGTGGAGCTCAAATGATAGAACATTGGGGAACTTTTGCACGTATTAATATGCGTGGATTTAAGCTTCCTGCTTTTAGAAATGGAATGAATGTAGAGTTGCCTTGGGGACCATTATCTGAAGATATGTCTATGGTGCAAAACATAGAATTTGTTAAAGGTCCTGCTGGATTTATGTTATCTGCTGGAGAGCCTGGAGGTTTTTACAATGTTGTTACTAAAAAACCTGTAAAAGAGAGCATTAACGAAATATCTTTTACTGCTGGAAGCTTTAATAGTTATAGAGGCACTTTTGATTCTGGTGGTTCTTTAACTACAGACGGAAAACTACAATACCGTTTGAATGGAATGTATGAGAATAACGAGTCTTTTAGAGAGTACGAAGAAAGTAGTCGATTAAGTATCGTGCCTTCTCTTAAATATGAAATTTCTGATAAAACATCTGTTACTACTGAATTTACTTACCAAGAGTCTGATCAAATAACTGGAGCAGCATACATATTTGCCCCAGTAGAAGATGGTTTTGGAAGTTTAGACCAAGATTTTACTTTTTTAGATGAAGATTTCCCACAATCTGAAATAGTAGAATTAAGCATTTTAGCAAATGTAACACATAACTTTAACGACAAATGGTCAATCCAAGGGCAATATATGTATATGGATTATACGGTAGAAGGATCTTCAGCTTGGCCTACTTCTGTTCCTGGAAATGGCGATTTCTACAGAGGTGTTTCTATTTGGGATGCCGTAAGTACTAACGAATTAGCCCAAGTTTATTTTAA
Organism: Galbibacter sp. L-19; assembly: GCF_056857615.1. Lineage (NCBI taxonomy): Bacteria > Pseudomonadati > Bacteroidota > Flavobacteriia > Flavobacteriales > Flavobacteriaceae > Galbibacter > Galbibacter sp. L-19. Next base: position 22,878 of record NZ_JBSXNL010000026.1, on the reverse strand, counting down.
CGGAGAGTTTAATACAGGAAGTATTAAGCACAAAGTAATGGGAGGTTTTGATTATAGATATTTACAATATTGGGCCGATTGGGGACAAGGAGGTACTTTTGATGTAAATGGTCCTTTTAATATCTACAACCCTGTATATGGAAATGCAGTATATCCTGAATTTGATAGAACGCAATCTGTAAAAGAAAGAGGGAAAGGAAACTACCAAGGAAATAAATACAATGCGTTTTATTTACAAGATGAATTATGGATGTTTAAAGACCGTCTTCGTTTAACTCTAGCAGCACGCTATAACGATGCTTCTATTTTTGCTTACGGAAGTCAAAGTCAAGATGCTAAAATAACTCCTAGAATAGGTCTAAATTTCGAAATATTACCTGGATTTACAGCTTACGGTTTGTATGATGAGGCTTTCACTCCACAATACGGACAAAGCTATGACAATAAGAAATTCGATCCATTAGAATCCTCAGATATTGAAGGAGGATTGAAAAAAGAATGGTTTAATGGTAATCTTAACACAAGCTTTTCGGTATATCAAATTACTAAAAACAATTATTTAGTTCAAGATATAGAACATACAGATGAAAATGGAAACTACAGATTCTCAACACAAACAGGACAAGTGCAGTCTAAAGGTTTTGAATTTGATATGCAAGGACAGATTTCTCCTGCTATTAACGTAGTATTAAATTACGCAAATACTAATGTAGAGATTACAAAAGATACCGATCCTACAAATATAGGAACTCGCGTTGCAGGACACGCAAAACACATTACCAATGGATGGGTAAATTATACCTTCCAACCCGGAACTGCATTACAAGGATTTGGAGCTTCTCTTGGATACCAGTATCAAGTAGATCGTGCTACATGGGCATGGGCTGCCGATAATGAATCTGAATTACCTAACTATTTTAGAATGGATGGGGGCTTATTCTGGACTAATGATCATTTTAGAGTGAATTTGAATATTAATAATATTTTAGACGAATATCTATATTCTGGTTCCGCGTATGCAGATTACCTGTATTGGCAAAGTGAACCAGGCATAAACGGAAGAATAACTATTGCTTATAGGTTCTAAAAAATAATTCTAAAGCCATATTTTAAGAATCTATATCTAGCTACTACATCAGTATACCAATATCGGTTTTAAAAGATTATTAATATCATAATTAATAAAATCACGTCTTTTTTTATCCATATCGCGTCACTAATGATGTAGTAGCTTTTTTAAATTTGCGGTCTAGTTTATTTAGACCAAATACAAATAATAATTGAATACATGAAAAATATAGTTACTATACTATTCTTAACTATTACCTCTTTTGTTTTTGCTCAACAAGGGCAAATTAAAGGGCAAGTAATTTCCAACAGCGGGGAAGTTATTCCTGGCGCAAATATAATTTTAACAGGAACAAATATTGGAATTAACACAGATGAATCTGGTTATTTTGAAATTGAAAACGTTCCAGCAAAAAGATATAAAATAAAAGTATCCTATATTGGGTTTAGAACCACTTCAAAAGATATTCGTGTTTACAACAACCAAACTACCAATATAGGTACTATTGAAATTATTGAAAAGAGTGAAGAGCTTGGAGAAGTAGTTTTAGAAGGATATAAAAAGAATAAATTTTACAGATCAGAAAGCACTGTTGTCTCTAAACTTCCTCTAAAAGACATTGAAAACCCACAAGTATACAATACCGTTTCGAGCAAGTTATTAAACGAACAAGTTATTACAAATTTTGAAGATGCGTTAAAAAATGCACCTGGTATATACAAACTTTGGGAATCTACAGGTCGTGGTGGCGATGGTGGCGGTTATTACTCTTTAAGAGGTTTTGCGGTACAACCAACCATGATGAATGGATTACCTAGTTTAACCAACGGAACTATGGATCCTGCAAATATTGAAAATGTAGAAATTATAAAAGGCCCATCGGGTACTTTATATGGGAGTAGTTTAATTTCTTATGGTGGATTAATAAATGTAAACACAAAGCGTCCACATTTTGACGGATTTGGAGGAAGTATTTCTTATACTGGAGGAAGCTATGGATTAAACCGTGTTACTGCAGACATCAATACTTTATTAAATGAAGAAGAAACTGTAGCGCTTCGTATTAATACTGCCTATCATACCCAAAATAGTTTTCAGGATGCAGGCTTAAAAAAATCTATATATGTAGCTCCATCTCTAGCTTACAAAGCAAACGACCGATTGACTTTCAATATCAACACTGAATTTTACAGTGGAGAAAACACTAACCAAACTATGTTATTTCTAGATAGAGGTGCAGAATTAAGGGTGCATAATATTGATGAATTAGGCTATGATAATAACCGTTCTTACACCAGTAACGATTTAACAATTAAAAACCCTACGTTTAGTGTTCAAGGGGAAATGCGTTACAAATTGAGCGATAATTGGACTTCACAAACAGCTATATCGAGTTCGAGTGCAAAATCTGATGGATATTATTCCTATTTATATGAAATAACAAATACCGTAGATCAAGTTTCTCCAATTAACGATGGGATTATCCTTTCTCGTTATACAAGCAAACAAAATTCAGAAAAAACAGGAGTAGATATCCAACAAAACTTTATTGGAGAATTCAATTTAGGAAACTTGAAAAACAAAATGGTTGCAGGATTGGATTATTACAATCAACGTATTATTAACAATAGTACAGGGTATGCAAACCAAGGATTTGTTTATATAGGTACTAATAATGACGAGTTTGCTGCTGTTGCTCCTGCTCTTCACCAACAATTTGGAACTCCAATGAATGATGGTTTTGTTGACGATACAGGTATTTTAACACAAGCTGGTGCAGATGCTAGTATTGCTACATTAGGAAATCCAAGCGCTCAATACAGCGAGACGAAACAAGAAATATACAGTGCATATGTTTCTGATGTTATTTACTTTCTGCCTCAGTTATCTGCAATGGCTAGTTTAAGACTTGATCATTTCTCTAATGATGCACACGAACAAACTGCGCTGTCTCCTAAATTCGGATTAATTTACCAACCAATCTTAGACAAGGTTTCAATTTTTGCTAATTACATGAATGGATTTAGCAATGTTGCTCCAAGAATTGTTCAAGATGGAGAAACAACTACAACACTAAGTTTTGATCCTGAAAAAGCAAATCAATTTGAAGTTGGAACAAAACTAAGTCTATTTGAAAACAAGCTTGCCGCCACTTTAAGTTACTATGATATAAAAGTAAGTAACATTGTTTTAAGCACAAGTCCTACCACCTACTCTCAGGGAGGAGAACAGTACAGTAAAGGTTTTGAAACAAGTATTACTGCCAACCCTATTGAAGGATTAAATATCATTGCTGGTTATAGCTATAACGACAGTAAAGTTACCGAAGGTGCGGAAGATTTTGTTAATAAACGACCAGAACAAGCAGGACCTCAAAATTTGGCTAACTTATGGGCTAGCTACCATTTTTACAATGGTTCTTTAAAAGGTTTTGGTGCAGGTTTTGGAGGAAACTATGCTAGTGATAATATGATTTTTAACAGAAACTTAGCCGGTACATTTACAGTTCCTGAACATACAGTTTTAAATGCGTCTATATTTTACGAAGTAAAAGACTTTAGCATTACTCTTAAATTAAACAATATTGCAAACGAAGAATATTACACTGGTTGGTCTACTGTGAGTCCGCAAATGCCAAGATCATTCTCTGCAAACTTTACTTATAACTTTTAATTAAATATACCATGAAAAAAATAATAGCAATCGCAATTTTCTTACTTGCAACTACCAATACTTTTGCACATTACCTTTGGATTGAAACAAATACCAATGGAGAATTAGGAAAAGAACAAGAAGTAAAAGTACACTTTGGTGAATATACGTATGGCGTTATTGAAAAAGTTGAAGGAGACGCCTTTTCAAATGTAAATAAATTTACTGTTTGGTTAGTTTCTCCATCTGGAGTAAAAACTCCTTTGGAAACTTCAGCTAAAGAAACTTTTTACTTAACCGCTTTTACTCCTACAGAAGAAGGAACTTACACCATCCTTTTAAATAACAATGAAGTTGACGTAATTGATTATACGCAGTACGACTTCGGAATTTTTAAAACTCATTATCATTCTGTAGCTAATGTAAACGTAGGAAACAACAGCAACGACACTGCAGCGCAAAATGAAGAAGGAATTACCGTAAAAAGAATAGCTTCTAATGATGAAGAAGTAAAACTTCAGGTGCTTTATAAAAATAAGCCTTTGGCAAAAAATGAAGTAACCGTTTTTGTTTCAGACCAATGGTCTAAAACTTTACATAGTGATGAAGAAGGATATATTTCTTTCAAACAACCATGGGATACAAAATACATTTTAGAAACTACCTACAAAGAAGAAGTTCCTGGCTCTTATAATGGAGAGGATTACCAATTTGTATGGCATTGTGCTACCTATTGTATTCCAGAATAACCATATTTGACTTAGCAAAAACAACTCTGAATTACCCTCAGAGTTGTCTTTGTTTACACCAAAAAACAAACCATAAATAATAAACCAATGACTACTTTAACTATTTTATTTATTTTTTTAGGGTTTTACACACTATATAGCAGTTCTAAAAGAGCAGCTTTAAATAATTCCAAAATTGACCTTTGGATACAACAGCGCTATAAACCTCTAAAGTTAACAGGTGTATTTTTGCTATTAATAGGGTTAGGATTATCTATTCTAACGGAAGGGTTTGCAACTGGTACATTTTTATGGTTTATTGTTTTAATGACACTTGGTAGCTTAGTTATTTTATTAACTCCATTAAAACTTATGACCTACAAAACTCTTTTAGTGGTTTTTGTTTGCACTTTGGTAATAGAAAATTTTATTATTTAAACTTATGCCAGCTAATAAAAAATATTTAACGAGCTCTCCATGGCAACGTTTGGCTAAAATATCTGCAGGTTTTATTGGCGGCTATATGGTTACCATTACTTTTCATTTAGCATTAGCAGTCTGGTTAAACCACGTCAATGTAATGATCTCTTCAACTTTCACAGGGTTCATCCTTTGGGCTACCTTAATGATAGTAGCTTTTCTAGCTAAAAATGGCTTGAAAATATGGGCACTATACCTCTTATTGAGCGGAGTATTTTATGCAATCCTGTATTTAGGAAAAATATATAACCCTATTATTCAACCATAAAATGAACAAGCGTTCCTATAATATATTTTTTCATTTACATACTATTAGTGGTATTATTATTAGTGCCGCTCTGTTTGTTATTTTCTTTACTGGTTCATTTTCTTTTTTTAGAGATGAAATTGCCAACTGGCAAAAAAATGAAGAAGTTACTCCTATAGAAACTGGAATTACCTTAAATATTGATAAGGTTATAGATTCCATAGAAAAAAATTACACGCTCTACGGAAGAGATCTCGAAATAGGAAAGCATTATAACGAACGTAGGCTAGATATTAATATGTCGGCTTCCAAAGATTCCTTAGCTACAGAAAATGCAAAAACGGGAGCTTTCTTTTATCTAGACACCAAAACATTTAATACTTATAATTATATAGAATCTTATACCTTAGGGGAGTTTTTATATCGTTTGCACTTTTTTGCTCAGATCCCCTACCCTTTTGGATATTACCTTTCTGGATTTATTGCTTTCTTTTTTCTATTTGCAATTATAACAGGCGTCCTTATTCATTGGGATAAAATTGTTTCCAATTTTTACATCTTCAGACCAAAAACAAAACTTAAAACAATTTGGACAGATGCACACACTGCATTAGGATTAATTGGGCTTCCTTTTCAATTTGTATATGCAGTTACTGGAGCCTTTTTTATGCTGAGTTTACTCATGGCGGCACCTAGTGTTATGCTTCTTTATGATGGAAATCAACAAAAATTATATGAAGACCTAGAATATTTTGACAAACCTGTTCCTCTTGCTTATAAAGAATTAGAAACAGTTCCTTCCGTAGAAAAATACATAGAACAAACAAGGCAAAAATGGAACAATTTCAATATTTCTCATGTTCATATTTATAACTTTGGAGATGCAGACATGAGAATTGCTGTTGAAGGAGAGTTAGACAGGAATAAGAAATTTACTGGAAACGGCAAAATAATATACCAAGCAACTAATGGAGAGGTTCTTGCAGAGAAAAATCCGTTTACAGATACTTCTTATTTGGATGGGGTGAAAAACATAATGTATCGTTTGCATTATGGAGATTATGGTGGTTTTTCTATTAGGATTATTAGTTTTATTTTGGGGCTTATTTCTTGTTTTGTAATTATCTCTGGAGTACTAATTTGGCTAGTTGCTAGAGATAAAAAAAATGTTCCAGAGAAAAAGCGAAAATTCAATACTGCCTTAGTAAATATTTATTTGGCTATCAGTATGGCTATGTATCCAATTACAGCATTAACATTTATTGCAGTAAAAGCTTTTGGTCCTGTTGATCAAGCTTTTATTTATCAGTTCTATTTTATTGGATGGCTTATAATTTCTCTAAGTTTTATTTTTAGAAAGAGTCTTTATTTTACTAATAAATACGCCTTACTTTCTGGAAGTATTATAGGTTTTTTCGTACCCATAACAAATGGAATTGTAACAGGGAACTGGTTTTGGTTAGCATATAATAACGGACAATTTCAGTCTTTCTTTATTGATGTTTTTTGGTTAATTCTTGCAATAATTACGCTATTAGTAACATTTAAGATTAAGAAAAAAGAAACATCACATTAAAAATAATGGAACTCTAAAAGTAAGTTTCAAAAAAACTGAATGCATTTTTTGAAGATAATTTCATATCTTCATGTAAGAAAAGTAATAACTATTCATCATTTTAAATTTAGTATTTTAGAAAAAATAAATCTAAATTAGCATAAAAATTATTCGTTATGAACAAAAAATTTATCGTTCCAATTTTAGCGCTTGTATTAGTATATGCTTGTGGAACTACTACAGACATTACAGCTTCTTGGGCAAATAAAGAAGCTTTTGCTACTAAACAATATAAAAGTGTTTTTATAGCAGCTATTACAGGAAACGTTCCTAATAAAACAATTATTGAAAATGAATTAGGATTTCAAATGACCCAAAGAGGAATTACAGCCACTAAAAGTCATGATGTATTTCCTGGAACTTTTACAAAAGATAACAAACCTTCAAAAGAAGTTTTATTAGATGGAATTAAAGCATCTAAAAGTGAAGCTATTTTAACGGTAACACTACGTCATGAAGAAGATGAAACTAGATATGTTCAAGGTTCTACTAATGCGTATGGTTTATACAACCCAATGGGATATGGTTACTACGGAAACTTCTACGGGTACTATAACTATGCATATGGTTTTGGATACGACCCAGGATATTATACAACAGATAAAGTTTACTACATTGAAACAAATATTTATGATGCGCAAAGCCAAGAGTTAATCTGGTCTGCACAATCAAAAACATACAATCCTAATAACATTGAAGATTTTACAAAAGGGTACACCGATGCTATTGTAGGAAGATTACAAAAAGATGGAATCCTTGCTAAGTTGAAATAACTTTTTTAAAAAACAATACAATATAAAAACGGTTATGGTAATTAATTACCATAACCGTTTTTTACATTTAAAAATATCTGCTATATTTATAGTACCGTAGAAAAAAAGAATCTTTTCTCGGTAAAATTCTTTCCCCCTCCCTATCCATAAAAGGTAAATTAATTTAATTTTTATTGAAAATATGCATACAACTAACCATATGCTTATAAAATTTTTAATCGCTTTTTCTGTTTTTATAAGTTTTCAAATCAGTTACGCTCAAACGTCAGACACCCTTGCGCTAGACAATGGGGATATTATTGTTGGAGAAATTAAAGAAATGAAAAATGGAGTGCTTTCTATAGAAACAGATTATAGCGACAGCGATTTTACAATTAAATGGATTAAGGTTAAAAAAATAAGTAGTAGCCAATATTATTTAGTAACACTTAACAATGGTGTAAGACTTAATACAGATCTTCATACAAAAGCAAAAGATACTGGGGTTGTAGATCTAACAAGTATCAACGAAAAAGTAACTGTAAATATTAGTGATATTGTTTATATAAAAGCAATAAAAACCAGTTTTTTCTCAAGACTTAGCGCTTCTCTTTCGGTTGGTTACAACTTTACAAAAAGCAATAATTTGAGTCAGTTTACAGTTCGAAGTACCCTCGGTTATATTGCCGATACATGGGGAGCTAATGCAAGCTATAATTCTGTGGTAAGTAAACAAGATAGTGTTCCAGAAACTAATCGTACCGATGCAAATATTGGTGCCAAATATTTCCTGAAAAATGATTGGTTTTTGTCATTATCTGGTGATTTCTTATCAAACGACGAACAAAAATTGGACTTACGAACCACTATTAAAGGGGGTGCTGGTAAATATTTTATTCATTCCAATAGAGTATATTTTGGAGCTGGAACTGGTTTAGCATGGAACAACGAACGTTTTTCGGACGAATTTAATACGGAAAGAAATAGTTTAGAGGCCTATTTAGGGTTAGAATTAAACATGTTTGATTTTGATGATATTAGCTTGTATACTAATCTAGTTGCCTACCCTAGTTTAACCGAATCTGGAAGGTTAAGAACCGATTTTACTTTAGATCTTAAATATGATTTACCTTATGAATTTTTTATAAAACTAGGATTTACTCACAACTTTGATAGCAAACCTATTGAAAGTGCTGCCAAAGTGGATTATATTTTTCAAACCACTTTTGGTTGGGAATTATAAAAGTTAGCGTTTAAGTTATAACACTCCGTAAACCATGAAAAAATTACATTTTTTAAAAGCCTTAAAAAAGAGTTATTTTATCTTTTTTGTATTTACAATGATTGCAGTTGGTGTAAATGCTCAAGAAACAGAAAATGGAAATCAGTCTGAAGAAGAGTTAGAATTTAATGCAGAGGAAGCTTTTGAAGAGTCTGAAGAATTTAAAAGAAATAAACTGGCTTTATTTTTAGGGTATAGTTGGATTCCTCAAGGAGAAGATGAAGACACCGGAGAAAAAGAAACAATCTTTGTTCCATCAATTGGTTTTTCTTACGAGTACTGGTTTACAGAAAAATGGGGTATTGGAACCTACAACGATATTGAAATTGTAAAATATAAAGTAGAGAAAGATGATGAAAACGCAGAGTTAGAAAGAGAGAATGCATTATCATTAGCGGTTGGAGCTGTGTACGAAATACTCCCTAAATGGACTGCCATAGCTGGTGGTGGTCTTGATATCGATAAAAACGAAACTTTACCAATTCTACATCTAGCTACAGAATATGTTATTCTTGAAAAAGACTCCAAAGAACTCTCTATTAGTTTCTCATACAATAACAAAAAATATTATGATACCTTTTCGATAGGATTAGTATACGGAAAGAAGTTTTAACTATAAAAATCAACTACCTTTAGGCAAGCCTACGAGGTATTCAAAGGAAAATAATTTAATCTATTTCGACGTAGAGCCCTTCGTAAACTCTGGATAGGCTTTGAAGAATAAAACCCTCAATGAGGGATTAACACTAAAAACAAGTACTCATGCTTAGATCTCTTACAAAAAACTGGTGGGCGTTGGCTATAAAAGGACTAATTCTAGTTATTTTTGCTATTCTTATTTTTATGAACCCTGTTATTTCTGCAACAGGACTTGCCATTTGGTTTGCTATCTTAATGATTGCCGATGGAATCTTTACCATCCTTGCTGCTTTTGCTAGTTGGAAGGAACGAGAAGATAAATGGCTTATTCTTTTAGAAGGAGCTATTAGCCTATTTCTTGGTATTATTTTATTAAACATGCCGGGGCTTACCCTTTTAATTGTAGGGTTTACTGTAGCTTTTTGGTTCATTTTTGGAGGAATTAGCAGAATAGCTATGGGAATTCAAGTCCGTAAAGAAATTGAAGGTGAAGGATGGATTATCCTTGGAGGAACACTCTCTGTAATTTTTGGACTTATTATTGCTTCTTCCCCACTTTTAGGAATAAGTTATATTATGTGGATTATTGCCTTTGCTGCTCTTTTAATAGGAATTGTAATGATTATTATTGCTTTTAAATTAAGAAAAGGAAGTAAATGGCTTAAAGACAAAGTGGAAGATTTTAAAGAAGAAATAGACGAGACCAAACAAAAATTAAGAGATTAAGCCTACAAATACATTAGTATACATCTTAATAAAACCAAACTACAATCAACTACCTCTAGGCAAGCCTATGAGGTATTAAAAGGAAAATAGTTTAATATATTTTTGACTTAAAATTGGTTTATAATTATTGTTGTCCGATAAATGCGGGCAGCGTTTATTGCATTCCACCTATATCAAGGGTTAATAAAGGTTTTTAAAATAACCCCCTTGCTATTAAGAAAAATGAATAAAAGGAGGAGTTTACTAATGTTATTTATTTAAACTACTCATTTTATAATAGTTAAGATTTAGTCTTTGTTCTTTTCTCTTACAGCGAAGCGGTCTTGTATTTTTAATCGAACATTAATGATTTATAATAAAATGTAGGTTTTTATACCATATTTAGGTACATATAAAAAAGCGCATAACCATAAAACTGTTATGCGCTCTTAAACAACCTAACCAATTATAAAAATCTATATATGGAGGATGTTAATCTTCTTTTTCATAGCGATTCATCCCATATTTTTCTCTCACTAAGATAACAAACGTTTAACAATAAACACTAATCGTTAAACAAAATATTTTGTTAAAATTAGTATCGCGCTCCAAGGAAGAACAAATTAAATCGCTGTCATCTTGTCACTGTTAATCAATTGGTATTTTTTTTGACTATTAAGAATTAGAAATTAATTCATAAAAAAATACTTTACCTATGACAACTGGAAATATCAATGTGTCTGTTGAAAATATTTTTCCGCTGATAAAAAAGTTTTTATACAGCGACCATGAAATCTTTTTAAGAGAGCTTATCTCCAATGCTACCGATGCAACTCTTAAATTAAAGCACCTTACTAATATAGGAGAAGCGCCTGGCGTAGAATATGGAAATCCTATCATTGAAGTAAAGATAGATAAAGAGGCTAAAAAACTTCATATTATTGATCAAGGATTAGGAATGACAGCCGAAGAAGTACAAAAATACATCAATGAAGTAGCCTTTTCTGGAGCTGAAGAATTTTTAGATAAATATAAAGATTCTGCTAAAGACAGCGGAATTATTGGTCATTTTGGACTCGGTTTCTATTCTGCATTTATGGTTGCAGATACCGTTGAAATTATTACTAAATCATACAAAGATGAGCCTGCTGCTCATTGGAGTTGTGATGGTTCTCCGAAATATTCTTTAGAAGAAACTGACAAAAAAGTACGTGGTACAGAGATCATTCTTCATATAAACGAAGATTCATTAGAATTTTTAGAAGAAGGAAAAATTAATGAACTCCTTACCAAATACAATAAATTCATGCCTGTTCCAATTAAATTTGGAACCCGTGAAGAAACAAATACTGTAGGAGAAGGAGACGATGCTAAGGAGGAAAAAACTACGGTAGATAATATCGTTAACAATCCGGATCCAGCTTGGACAAAACAACCTGCAGATCTTTCTCCAGAAGAATATAAAAACTTCTACCGTGAGTTGTATCCAATGCAATTTGAGGAGCCTTTATTCCATATTCATTTAAATGTAGATTATCCGTTTAACCTTACGGGAATTTTATATTTCCCTAAGCTTTCTAACGATATGACGATGCAGAAAGATAAAATTCAACTGTATCAAAACCAAGTATTCGTAACAGATAATGTAGAAGGAATTGTTCCTGAATTTTTAACCATGCTTAAAGGAGTTATTGACTCTCCAGATATTCCATTAAACGTTTCGCGTTCGTATTTACAAGCCGACGGAAATGTTAAGAAAATATCTAGCTATATTACTCGTAAAGTAGCCGATAAATTGAAATCTCTTTTCAATGAAAATCGTGAAGATTTCGAGAAAAAATGGAACGATATTAAGATAGTTATCGAATACGGAATGCTTTCTGAAGATAAATTCTTTGAAAAAGCAGATAAATTTGCGCTTTACCCAACGGTAGACAACACTTATTTTACGTTTGAAGAACTTCAAGAGAAAATAAAAGAAAACCAGACAGATAAAGATGGAAAGTTAGTAATTCTTTATGCTAGCAATAAAGACGCACAGCACACCTACATTAACGAAGCAAAAGAGCGTGGGTATGAAGTGTTATTATTAGACTCTCCAATTGTTTCACATTTAATTCAGAAATTAGAAACTTCAAAAGAAAATATCTCTTTTACTCGTGTAGATTCAGATTCTTTAGATAATTTAATCAAAAAAGACGAAGAGAAAATTTCTAAACTTTCAGATGAAGAAAAGGAATCTCTAAAAACTGTTTTAGATGAAGTTGTTCCGAAAGAAAAATTTACGGTACAACTGGAAGCCTTAGATAGCAAAGCTTCTCCATTTACTATTACGCAACCAGAATTTATGCGTAGAATGAAAGAAATGAGTGCTACTGGAGGTGGCGGAATGTTTGGAATGGGCAATATGCCAGAAATGTACAACTTGGTGGTAAATACAAACCATGAACTTGTTAACGACATTTTGAATACCAAAACAAAAGCAAAACAAGAACGCTTAATTAAGCAATCTTTAGACTTAGCAAGACTTTCTCAAGGATTGCTTAAAGGAGAAGAGCTTACCAATTTTGTAAAACGTAGCTACGAAATGATAAAATAAGCATCTAGAATTATACAGAAAAAGGCTTCTTAAATTAATTTTTTAGAAGCCTTTTTTTTATACCTTTTTTATAATCAACTACCTAAAGGCAAGCCCAAAAGGTATTTAATTAAAAGAAACAAATCTAACTTATTTACACGCAGAGCACCTCTATAAACTCAGGACAGGGCTGGAGAGTTAGACCCCTAGGAGGGATTAAATTTTTTCTACTTCTACTCCCTCCTCTTCTTCTACAAGTACAGAAGCTTTAATTTTATTAAACTCTTCTACGCTAGCCAAATCTTCTTCTTCTCCAGAAAAATAAGGAAATACATCCATTATAGGCGACTCAGAAATAGCTGGAATTGTATAATCTCCCATTGTATTTTTCATGGCAGTTACTGTGTTATCGTAAGCTTCTTTTACATCATTTGCCTGTACTAGCAAATAAATATTTGTTTTACGCTCTTTCCCACTCTCTTCATCATAAGCAACCAAAGCTACCTTCGACTTAAACCAACGGTCGGAATTTTCAAAAGGGTGAATTTCGGCATAATTAGCTACTTTTATATTTGTTATTTTAAACTCATCACTAATATAAGCCGACATCTCTTCATTTATTCTCGACTCTGCTTCTGTGTAAGAAACGGCATCTATCAAATAAGGTTCGGTAACCATTTTTTGAACTCCTGTGTCGTTTGTTTTTCTGTACTTTACTTTGCATTCGTACCAAGTTGCACTCATAATATATCTTTTTTTTCGAAGTCAAATATAGCCGTTACCATAAAATAGAATTAGCAATTCTTACAATAGATATCCACAATTTAAAGGCAATTTCTTCAAGGTATTGATTTAAAGAATATTGAAGATTTTTTTTAATGAATCAACTACCTCGAGGCAAGCCTACGAGGTATTCAAAGGAAAAATATTTTAATCCATTTCGACGTAGAATGTCGGGGAATAAAACCCTCAATGAGGGATTCAAAATAATAACCATTGAAATAACATTACTATTTATTTAATATTATTTATTTTACAACTCTCAAAGAAGAATTTTATAAATAGGAAACATGAAAATAGTATCGACTTCTGCCAAAGGTAATTTCAATTTAATAGTTCAAAACAATACTATTACCGAATTAAAATATAGCAACTGGTTTTCGGAAAATGCTACAGCTACACTACATAGTCATACTATTACATTAAAGCCTAAAAATATATGGACTAGTAGAATTAATATTTTTAAAAATGAAGAGGCTATTGGGGATATCACCTTTAATTTAAAAGGTTACATTATTATAAAACTTACAAACAATGAGGAGGAAATTAATTACATATTGAAAAATAATTCTTTGTGGAAATTAAAATTTGAAGTTTTTAATGCAAGTAACGAACTACAATTTTCTTTAAAGTCTGAGAATAAATGGACTAAATTAAACTACGATTACGAAATTGAAGAGATAAACTTTGATCAACAAACAAATTTTGAAGAACTTGCCCTTTATTGTGGTTATGCTGCAAATCTGTATCTTGCAATCATTAGCGCAGTATAAACTTATAACTAAAGATGTCTTCAGGTACTGATAAAAAATCTAAACTTCACCCCAGAAATAAGAATAGAAATCTATACAATTTAGAGTCGTTAATACAATGCAAACCTTCTTTAGCAAACTATATAAAACCTAATAAAGCTGGTAATCCAAGTATTGACTTTTCTAATCCTGAGGCTGTAAAAATCCTCAACAAAGCCTTACTCCACTATTATTATGGAGTTGAATACTGGGAATTTCCAGATGCTAATTTATGCCCGCCAATTCCTGGGAGAGTTGATTACCTGCATTATATTGCCGATTTACTAAGAGTTAATAATTCAGGAGAAATTCCGAAAAATAATATTACTTGTCTAGATATTGGGATGGGAGCCAGTTGCATCTACCCTATTTTAGGAGTTACCGAATATGACTGGAATTTTATTGGGAGTGATATTGCGGAGAAATCTATTGCCAACGCAAAAAATATTATAGCTTCAAACCCTCAATTAAAAGGGAAAATTGAATGCAGATTACAAAATAACCCAACGCAAATCTTTAAAGGGATAATAGCTACAAATGAAAAAATAGATGTTACCATTAGTAATCCACCTTTTCATGCATCTAAAGAAGACGCTTTAAAAGGAACCCGACGAAAAATTAAAAATCTCTCAGGAAAAAAAGAGAAAAATCCTGACCTAAATTTTGCTGGAATTAGTAACGAACTTATCTATAAAGGGGGAGAATTTGCCTTTATCGGCAACATGATAAAAGAAAGTATGATGTTTCAAAACAACTGTCTTTGGTTTACTACTTTAGTTTCCAAAGAATCCAATTTAAAAGGAATTTACAAGCTTTTAGACAAAGCAAAAGTAGCAGAATTTAAAACTATTAAAATGGGTACAGGCAACAAAATAAGTCGCATAGTAGCATGGACATTCCTCTCCACAGAAGCTCAAAATCAATGGCGTGTTTCGAGAAAGTAGGCAGTTTTTTCTTTAAAAGGTTCAAAGGTGCAGAGAGGCAAAGTTGTGATTGTGCTAATTTGAAGATTTGAAAATGTGAGAAAAAAAGTCGGGAGTCTGAAGACAGAATGCAGTGTTCAATGTTCAAGGCGTACATTTTCAATCAAAGAGTCAGGAATCAAGAGTCAAGAATGCAAAAACCTATTCTATACTCTTTATTCTTGTTTCCTTCCAACTTCCAACTCCCGACTTCGGACTTCTGACTTTTTCAATCTTTCAATCCTTCAATATTTAAATCTTTAAATCTTAACCTTCCAACTCCTTCCCTGTTTTTTTTACGTAACATCGTAACTTCATAACAACATAACTTTTTTACTTTACAAACTTTCAACTTTCAACTTCCAAAACTTCCGACTCAAATATGTAAATTTGAAAATGAGTAAAATTGAAATTCGTACTGTAGATGTACTTCAATACATAAAGCCCTTACGAGAGGGTGGATCGCTTCCTGCTATTGTAAAAGCAGATGATGATTTCCTGTATGTACTAAAATTTAGAGGCGCAGGGCAGGGAAAAAAGGCCCTCATTGCCGAATTGCTAGGTGGAGAAATAGCACGTGCTATTGGCTTAAAAGTCCCTGAACTAGTTTTTATGAATCTTGATGATTCGTTTAGTAAAACCGAACCCGATGAAGAGATTCAAGACTTACTAAAATTTAGTGTTGGTTTAAATTTGGGACTTCACTTTTTATCTACCGCTATTACTTACGATCCTCTCGTTCCTATTTCTGATGAAATGACAGTTTCTAAAATAGTGCTTTTGGACAGTATTATTAGCAATATAGATCGTACTCATAAAAACACCAATCTATTAAATTGGAATAAAGAATTGTGGCTTATAGACCATGGTGCCAGTTTTTATTTTCATCATAATTGGCAACAATGGGAAAATCATCTTACCAGAACTTTCCCACTTATAAAAGACCACGTACTTTTGGAGCGTGCTACTATGCTTGAAGTAGCATCCGAAGAAATAAAAAAACTATTAACCGAAGAAAAAATTAAAGAAATTGTATCTCTAATTCCTGAAGACTGGTTGTTAAGCGAGTCTGATACATTAACTCCAAACGAAATGAGAGTAGCTTATATTAAATTTATAACTACTAAACTTTCCAAAATTGATTCATTAGTAAAAGAGGCGAACGATGCAAGATAGAGTAAAATATGAATATGCAATTATTAGAGTTGTTCCAAAAGTAGAACGGGAAGAATTCTTTAATGTTGGGGTCATACTTTTTTCGAAAAGTAAAAAATACCTACAAGTAAAATACCATATTGACACGAATAAATTAAAGGCTTTTTCTGAAGAATTGGATGTCAATTTCCTTGAAGATTATCTAAAATCGTGGGAACTTATTTGTCAAGGGGCTCCTGCTGGGGGTGCTATTGGAAAGTTAGAAATATCCGATAGATTCCGTTGGCTTGTTGCTTCTAGAAGTACTATTATTCAAAGCTCCAAACCACATCCAGGACTATGTAACGCCAACCCTCAAGAAGTTTTACAAGATATTTTTGAGAAGTATGTGTTGTAGGCATGAAGGCAGTAGGCTTTAGGCTTTAGGCTTTAGGCTTTAGGCTTTAGGCTTTAGGCTTTAGGCTTTAGGCTTTAGGCAAAAAAATAAAATTACTTTTTAAATGAAAACTATGCGAAATAGAATTATTACCTCCCTATTTATAATTTTACTTATAGCTTGTTCTAAAAACCAATCAGTAGAAAAAAGCAATAACAAATGGTCTAAAACTAAAAGGCTTAAACATATAAACAATACTAAAGACTCTATGACTTGGGATATGGAAATGCTTGAAAATGACAAGCAATTGATTGAAATTGGAGATTTCGGCCCATTTGAATTAGGAGCTTATCCAGTTCCAAAGTACAGCTTATTAGGAGAGGAAAGCTTTAAAGGATTGGGTAATAAATCGGGAGTGTTTAAATTAAAAGACAAAACACTCTTAATGAACAGTTTTTTTATTGGGCAAAATGAACTGAATAAAAACAGATTAAACAACAAAAAAGATGAAATATTTTTTCAAATAATTGTTTTAACCGACACAATCAACAACAACAACCAGAGCCTTGTTTTATCAAGAAATCATCCTGATTATCTAGGACAGGGATTTTTCAAAACAAAAAATAACAGAATTGACTATTTGGCATTTAAAACAGCAGATAATACAGCATATGCAATTATAAACACAAAACTTTTTGATTTGAATTTTGGAAAAACAGTACTAGTTACTCCTCAAAAAGACAAAACACTAAGATTTTTACAACTAGCATCTCCAGAATTAATTTCTGATTCAATCACAAAATATACAAATGACTTAATAAAAGAGAATGCAATATCTCGATTTCTATTAAAAAGTAATAACATCTAAGAAAGCAATTACAATGAAAAAAACATATTGCGTTCTAGTTCGTTTCGAAATACAGAAAGATGATTTTCAATGTCTAATTTCACTAATTAAGATTTTTTTTGCAACAGAGGTAAGTCCTTCCCCTGGTTTTATATCTTCTCAAATTATTACCAATGAAGATAAAAGCACTGTAATTAATTATGCTACTTGGGAATCAAAAGAAGAATTTGAAAAATTTGCTCAAGAAATTGTTTCTAAATCTAAAATTTCAAAAAAAATAGAAGTTTTCAAACCAGTTCGAGAGACATTTTATGAGTACGAATTTTTACCAAAAAGAAAATGATATTTTTTGACATTTCATTTAGTTGAACTAATAAACATAGTATCTAATAAATTATATAAATGTTAGGAGTTCTATCTTTTCTAGACAAGTTGAATCTTATAGTATGTTTAATACAACTAATCAGTAATTTAGACATTTCATACAAAACTGTATATTTTGAATAGAACAATTGTCCAGATAGCGTAAAAGTTGAAAACAACTTTTTAAATTCAGATTTTCAGTTTATTCCTACAAATGAATTTGCTAATCCAGGTGCAAAAATTAGAGAATTCAATACTACACTCCTACTTTCCATTTCTAATGAATCTACATTTAATTATACAATTTGTCTGAGTGCTACTTACGACTCTCACATTGTGGTTTTTAATTTTGCAATAGATAGAGAATGGCATTATAAAAAAAATAATTTGTAAATTTGATGCCTTAATTAAAAACAATATGTGAAAAATAATTTCTTTCAAACTATTTAAAGAAAACAAGCTGCAATACGGTTTGTTTCATTATTTAATCTTTAAAGAAAGAAATTATGTTGACTATACAACAACTTTCATATACACATCCCAACAAAGATTTGCTGTTTTCAGAAATTAATCTCACAGTAAATGCCCAAGAAAAGATAGCTTTAATCGGTAACAACGGAACAGGAAAATCAACATTACTAAAAATAGTTGCTGGAGAATTACAATATGCAGAAGGACATTTACAAATAGAATCCGAGCCTTATTATATTCCTCAGATTTTTGGACAATACAATCATTTAACAATTGCTGAAGCATTACGGATTCATAAAAAATTAAATGCTTTTCGAGAAATTTTAAATGGAAATACTTCTGAAGAAAATTTCAACATATTGAATGATGATTGGACAATTGAAGACCGCTACAAAGAAGCATTAAAATATTGGAATATCAGTGATTTAAACATATCATCACCTATAAAATCTTTAAGTGGCGGACAAAAAACAAAAGTTTTTCTCGCAGGTATTCTAATCCATCAACCAAAATTTATTTTACTCGATGAGCCCAGCAATCATTTAGATGCTACAGGGAGGCAACTTTTATATAATTTTATTCAGTCTACAAAAAGTACTTTGGTTATTGTTAGCCATGACAGAAAATTATTAAACCTTTTAAATAAAGTTGCCGAATTAAGTAAGAATGCTATTAAAGTATATGGTGGAAACTATGAATTTTATACAGCGCAAAAACAGATAGAAAACAATGCTTTAAGTAATAATATTCAGAGTAAAGAAAAAGCATTAAAAAAAGCCAAAGAAAAGGAAAGAGAAACATTGGAGCGTCAACAAAAGTTAGACAGGCGAGGAAAAGGCAAACAGGAGAAATCTGGGGTTTCCCGAATTATGATGAATACTTTGCGAAACAATGCTGAAAATAGTACCTCAAAAATGAAAGGAATTCATGCTGAAAAAGTTGATGGTATTTCTAAAGAATTGCAAAACTTTCGTTCAACATTATCCGATATTGATAAAATGAAATTTGGCTTTGAAGATTCATCTTTACACAAAGGAAAAATTTTGTTTACAGCAACTAATATCAATTTTAAATACAATACAAATAAGCTTTGGGAGAAAGATCTCAATTTCCAAATAATTAGTGGTGAACGCATTGCTCTGAAAGGAAAAAACGGCTCAGGAAAAACAACGCTAATCAAATTGATTTTAGGAACGCTAGAAACTCAATTAGGAAACATCAAAAGAGCAGAAAATAGTTCGGTTTATATAGATCAAGATTATTCTTTGCTTGATAATAAATTGAACGTCTTCGAGCAATCTCAACAATTCAATTCGTCTACTTTACAAGAACACGAGATAAAAATAAGACTCAACCGATTTTTATTTACTAAAAACGAATGGGACAAACCTATTAGCGCTTTAAGTGGCGGAGAAAGAATGCGATTAATGATTTGTTGTTTGACAATTAGCAATCGATCACCCGATATAATTATCCTTGATGAGCCTACGAATAACCTTGATCTTCAAAATATAGAAATTCTAACAGCTGCAATTAATGAGTATCAAGGTACATTGATTATTGTCTCGCACGATGAAACACTTTTAGAACAAATAAATATAAATCGGATAATTAAACTTTGAAAAGGAATAATTTAAATAAATTGACCGTCAAATCTAAAAGCTAATTAAGAATTTATAATAACTAGTATAAAACCTTTTTCTTCATTAATTTTGAAAAGGAATGATTAAGTAAACTACCTCGGGGCAAGCACTTCGGTAAACTCAGGACAGACTTTGGAACATTCAAATTTCGATTATCGAGTAAAGCAATAGGTAACTAAAGTTCAGTATTTTTCAACCCTATCACCATTATAAAAAAATGAAATTACTTTATATTCTATCAGCGTTCATCCTCTTTCTTTCTTGTACAGATAAGAAGAAATCTTCTAATACAAATAATAATTCTGCTGAACGTGAGGTTATAATTCCAGAATTTCAAACTATTATCGATTCGGCTGCTATTAAAGGTTCCATTGTAATCTACGATCTTAAGGAGGACAAATATTATTCTAATGATTTTAAATGGGCAAAAAAAGGAAAATTACCAGCTTCTACCTTCAAAATCCCCAATTCAATCATAGCAATAGAAACGGGTGTTGTTGAAAATGATAGTACTCTTTTTGAATGGAACGGAGAAGAAAGATTTCTTAAAAGCTGGGAGCAAGATTTAATTTTCAAAGAGGCCTTTCATTATTCATGCGTACCTTGCTATCAAGAAGTAGCGAGAGAAATTGGGGCTAAAAGAATGTCCGAGTATCTAAAGAAATTTGAATATGGAGCTATAAAAGTTGATGCTACAAACATTGATTCTTTCTGGCTAGAAGGAGAATCGCGAATTAATCAGTTTGAACAAATAGACTTTTTAAAAAGGTTTTATCAATCTAAACTCCCTATTTCTAAGCGGACAGAGTCGATTATAAAACAAATGATAGTTATGGAGACTAACAACCACTATAAAATTAGTGGTAAAACAGGCTGGTCTATTAGTAATGGAAACAATAATGGTTGGTTTGTTGGATATGTGGAAGTTCAAAACAACAGCTATTTTTTTGCAACAAATGTAGCGCCTAAACAACAGTTTAATATGGATCTGTTTCCAAGCATTAGAAAAGAGGTAACTTATACAGCATTAAAACAAATGAAAATAATAAAGTAAACTATAAACGGGAGTATTTCTTACAGATAAATGTGGGAAAAGCTTAGAAAAAAATAAAAGTTTATAGTACATTATTTCCCTATTCGTTCAAAAATCCCGATATTTAGTATTCAATTAACTACCTCGGGACAAATCCGCGAGGGATTTAAAAATCAATCAATTTGAAAATTAAAAGTCTACTAGTTCTAGCCATATTATTTTTTTCAATCTCATGTTCTTCTGATGATAATATCAATAAAAATAAGGAAGTTGATTTATCTCAATTTGATGATTATGAACTTGCCTTCAATGTTGAATCTACGGGCGCCGATTTACCCTATGAATTTGAAGCTACTTTTATTACAACAGATGAGAAAGACCAGCTACAGGAAAAAGTATTAACTTATTCTGGTATAAATTGTTGTGATGAAACCATTACTGTTGATTCGAGAATGGTAAAAGAATACAAAGTAGTAGGAATAAAAATTACTCCTATTTCCGATAATATAAGTTTAATTAGCACAAAACTCACAAAAATATCTGGTCAAGATACAGTAGTAGATAAATTGGAAAAGGTTAATAATTCAGTAGGAAACACCTTATCTCTTACGTTTGATTTTACCACCAACACTTGGGTCGCAAATGAAGAATAATTATAGCAAACACCTCTCCTATTCTAAAAAATAATCTGAAATAAGAAATTACCTACTAAATGGGTATCTTTGAAGAAATAAGGTTAAAGTCTTGTAATTAATAGTACATAAACAATCTATTAAAGCGTTTAAATTTTCTTAAAAAGATATCAAAAACTCCATTAATTGTTTAAATATTAAATGATGAAAAAAACAAACAAGTATTCTTTAAAACTAACTCAGCTTCAAACAACCAATGATGATAAAAAACAGGATAAATCCTTGGAAATAGAATTTGAAAATCATGACGAAATCTTTCATATTATAGAGCTTATAAAAGAGAAAAATCTATTTGAAAACGAGAATCAATCTATAGAATTTGCTATCGGTCTAAAACTCTTTACAGAAGTAATGCTTAAAAATAGAAAGAATGAACTTTTTTCTGAGCTCTCCCCAGAAATTCAAAAGTTCATGAAGAAATTAAAAAGTAGTTAGGTAGTAGGCAGTTTTTTTTATCGTAACATCGTAACATCGTAACTTCATAACAGCGTAATTTTTTAACTCAAAGATTCAAAGGTGCAGAGAGACAAAGTTGTAAATGTGAAAAAAAAGTCTGAAGTCGGAAGTCTGAAGACAGAAGACAGATGCAGTGTTCAATGTTCAATGTTCAATGTTCAATAAGCAGTTTTTTTCTTTGTAACAGCGTAACTCCATAACAGCGTAATTTTTTAACTCAAAGATTCAAAGGTTCAGAGAGGCAAAGTTGTAAATGTGCTAATTTGATGATTTGGAAATGTGAGAAAAAAGTCTAAAGCCTGAAGACAGAAGTCGGGAGTGTTCAGTTGGCAGTTACAGTGTGCAGTTTTTTTCATCGTAACATCGTAACTTCATAACAGCGTAACTTTTTACTTCGGGCTTCGGACTTCCAACTTCTCTCTTTTCAATCAAGAGTCAAGAATCAAGAGTCAAGAATGCAAAAATCTATTCTATGCTCTTTATTCTTGCTTCCTTCCAACTCCCGACTTCGGACTTCGGTTTTCTGACTTTTTCAATCTTTCAATCCTACAATCTTTCAATC
>NZ_JBSXNL010000025.1:0-47269 GCF_056857615.1 Galbibacter sp. L-19 | reverse complement strand
AGGGGTGTTTGTTTGCCTTCTTGCGTGCATAGCACTTATAAAAGCAGTAGGTTCTGTCAAGACTTTTGAGCAGAAATCAGGAGTGTCTGCTGACGCCAGTAAATCCTAGGATTTACAAGGAAGTAGAAACCTTATTTCTAAACAAAACTTGTTATAGTCTTGACAGGTTCTATAGGGGTTTAGGAATGCTTAGCCGATACATTTTTGCAGGCGTGTACGGGAAGTTAAACGCCTATAAAAATGATTTCGGGTTAGCAATCCTTAGACCACTACCGCTGTTTTTCGTTATCCCGAAAAACAGGTAACGGCTTCTTTTATTATAAAACCCTTAAAATGTGGGGAAGACTCAATTTTTATTTTCAGGACTTTGCCGAGTAAATCCAAAAGAAGGATTTACCAAAAAGGACTTTTTAGAAAATGAAAAATGAGGAGCGCGGTGGATTTAAAAAAATACTATCTTAAATAGACTGATTTAAACTCTTAATTTTTTCAATAACGTATAGGATATTTTGAAACTCTCTCTAAAAGTTTTATCTTGAAACTAAAATTAACAAACCATGGGGAAATTTGAAATAAGCACCGATACATCTGATAAATATCGGTTTAATCTAAAAGCTACGAATGGACAAGTCATCTTAAGTAGTCAAGGGTACACTACAAAATCAGCTTGTGAGAATGGTATCGACTCTGTAAAGAAAAATGCTCAAGATGATGCAATGTTCGAACGGAATACCGCCAAAGATGGAAGTCCGTTTTTTAATTTAAAATCGAGTAATGGTCAAGTAATTGGTACTAGTGAGATGTATTCGAGTACTTCGGCCATGGAAACTGGAATCGCTTCTGTTAAATCAAATGCACCTGATGCAGCAATAGTAGATAATTCTTAACTATAAACACATAAACGCTCTCTTTTGCTATTACTATAATAGCGATCATGATAAGGCAGACTAACACCAATTAGTCTGCCTTTTTTATTTACCTATTTTTTTCCTTCTTCAACGGATACTTTTCTAAACTCTTTAAAAAGCTTTGTAAGCTCTAAAGAGGCTTTACGCGCTCTGGTTCCAGCTGCTTTATTTCCACTTTCTAGTTGCGAGTTTGCATCTTTTTGAAATGATTCGAATTCGGCTTCGATCTTTGAAATTAAATCTTTCATGGTATTTTTTTTAAATTCAGGATGCAATATAAATAGAAAAATGATTTTTTCTTACAGATCTTAAGATGTACATCAGTTACTATTTCTTAAAATTCTTAACGAAAAAGTTCAGTTTTACGAAGGGATGTTTTATAATCTCCTAACTGATTATTCCTCCACCCCTAATCCTAATAGAATTTCCAAAACGTAGGTATCCTTAAAACAGTTCCAATTGATTGCTTTGTTTTGCTTTCAGTTTTTGAGCCGCTATGTATTTTTTCCATTGCCTAGTTTGGCTCTCAAGGTTAAGGAATTCAAGGAGGTAGGCTACTGGGGTTGTACTGCTTAATTCTTCCTCATGCAACCACATAGACCGAAATTCAGATTTCACTTAATACTCCTTTGAGCGTTTAATTTTATAAAAATCATCCTACTATTTCTCTTTGTACATCCTAATCTATGGTACTATGATAAACTGAGTGCCATAGCTTACTCTATTTATACATCCTCGTAATTTGAGTTAAATTAATTTTTCAATATTGCTTCTTTCCCATAAATAAAATTATTTACTTGAGTTTCTTTTAGAACAGGATTGGCACCACTTTGAGCGTTTTGCTTTTCTATAAAAATGAACAGCAAAAAGAACAATCACAACCGAAATAAAAATATAAGCCATATTAAAAACGTATTAATCTACAGGTTCGGCCTTAAATCCCACTTTTTGCAAAGTCGCCTTTACATCTTCTTCGGTTACACCATCGCTTTCAATGGTTAGGATTTTATCAGGATTAGAGGTATCTACTTCCCAACTTTCTACACCTTCTTGTTTGTTTAAAAAAGGGGTGACTTTTGATACGCACCCACCACAATTGATATTTGTTTTAAATTTTAAAGTTTTCATAGTATTGAATTTATTTATTATTAAAGTTTTACTCGTTTAAGTCTTAAGCTATTTGCAACTACGGATACACTACTGAATGCCATTGCTGCACCTGCAATCATCGGATCCAACAAAAACCCATTTACAGGATAAAGAACTCCCGCTGCAATTGGAATGCCAATAATGTTGTAAATAAATGCCCAGAATAAGTTCTGACGTATGCCCAACACGGTTCTTTTTGATAGTTCCAATGCTTTTGGGATAGATTGTAAATCTGATGTTATCAAGGTCATTTTTGCTACATCCATTGCGATATCCGAACCTTTGCCCATAGCAATACTCACATTGGCTTGCGCCAAAGCGTGGGAATCGTTTATGCCATCACCAACCATCGCTACTATCTTTCCTTCTGCTTGTAATTTTTCAACAAAAGCAGCTTTGTCCGAAGGCATCACTTCTCCTTGGTAATTTGTTGTTATTCCTACTTGTTTTGCGACAGCAGATGCGGTTTTATTGTTATCTCCAGTAAGCATATAGACCTCAATGCCTCTTTCTTGAAGCGTTGCTATGGCTTTTTTTGAAGTTTCCTTAATCTTGTCAGCAATGGCGAGTATCGCCAGCACTTGCTTTTCATTGCCAAAGAAAATGACCGTTTTAGCCTGCTCTTCGAGACTTTCTGCCGTTTGCATTAAGGAAGCGTCGATTTGAATATTCTTTTCAACCATTAGCTTATGGTTTCCAACATAGTATTTTGAACCATTTTCTGTTTGAGCTTTTACCCCCTTTCCTGTGATACTTTCGAAGGAAGCCATTTCAGTTTGTTCAACATTTTCATCTTTTAAGTGGTTGACTACAGCCCCTGCCAAGGGATGTTCTGATTGTGCTTCGATAGCCAAAAGAATTTTTTTGTATTCATTGCTATTTTCAAGTTTATCCTTCCAAAGCATATCAGTTACTAATGGTTTTCCTTCGGTAATAGTACCAGTTTTATCAAGGATAACAGCATTCACTTTATAACCGAGTTCCAAACTTTCGGCATCTTTTATAAGAATATTATTTTCAGCTCCTTTGCCTATGCCGACCATTATGGCAGTAGGCGTTGCCAAGCCCAAGGCACAGGGACAAGCGATAACCAATACGGCTACAGATGTCAATAAGGCTTGCGAGAAGCCATTGTCGCCACCTACTGACATCCAGACGATGAATGTAATAATAGATATAGCCAATACGACAGGAACAAATATTCCAGCAATTTTATCGACCAGTTTCTGAACAGGTGCTTTGCTTCCTTGGGCTTCCTGAACCATTTTAATGATTTGGGACAATAAGGTTTCTCCACCTACTTTTTCGGCAGTAAATTGAAAACTCCCTTTTTGATTTACCGTGCCTGCAAATACCTTTTCATCTTTTATTTTTTCAACAGGAACAGGTTCTCCCGTAATCATACTTTCATCTACATACGAGCTTCCTTTAGATACTTCTCCATCCACAGGAATCTTTTCTCCCGGACGCACTAAAATGGTCTGACCTACTTGAACAGACGAAATAGGAATTTCCTTTTCTTCACCATTCTCAATAATTTTCAACGTTTTAGGCTGTAGTCCCATTAATTTTTTAATGGCTGAAGATGTATTTGACTTTGCCTTTTCCTCCAATAGTTTCCCCAAGGAAATAAAGGTTATAATTACCGTTGCCGCCTCATAATAAACGTGAGGCTCGATACCACGATTCAACCAAAATTCAGGAAAAAAAGTGTTGAACACACTAAACAGAAAAGCGATTCCTGTACTCAAGGCTACAAGCGTATCCATATTTGATTTACCGTGTTTGGCTTGCTTGAAAGCATTGATGAAAAAGCTACGACCGAACCAAAAAAGAATTGGAAAAGTCAACACCAAAGAAATCCACTTACCTGGTTCCCATTGCATAAAAAACATTCCTAATACAAAAATGGGAAGGGTAAGTATGGCCGACCAGATAGTACGGTTTTTTATGTCTTGATAATGTTTTTGCTGTAGTTCTTGTTGTACTGCTGAAGGATTCTCCGCATCAATGATTATGTCATAACCAACTTCGCGAAGTGCATTTTGAAGTTGATTAGGACTCAACTCTTTGTCGTACTCTACAAGAACAGAACTGCTCGCAAAGTTTACGCTAGCATCAAATACGCCATCTGTGTGTTTTAAAACGGATTCAACGCTTGCTGCGCAAGATGCGCAGGTCATACCTATAACTGGGAATGATTCTTTTATTCCCTGTTTAACATTCTTTTTTTCGGTTTCAAATATGTTGATTGTCTCCATAAACCCATTCTTATTTGTACACTGCAAATTTCAGGATTAAAGGACTTTAATGTGTTACATTATATGCTGAATGATTTGTAGAATTTGCTGATTAAAAGAATATCTGAATTTAATATGTTTATTTACTCAAATTTAATATTCTTAAAGCACCTTGAATTACTAAAACAAAGACAATCGTTCCTATAATCAAATCTGGTTTATTGGAATTCAACCAGTAAACTAAAAGTCCAGCAATAATTACACCTGTATTTATAATTACATCATTTGAAGTAAAAATCATACTTGCTTTCATATGTGCCTCATCTTTACTCTTTGACTTTTGCAAAATGTAAAGACAAATTCCGTTTGCTATAAGTGCAAATATCGAAACGATAATCATTGTGGAAAAGTCGGGAAGTTTTTCCGCTCCGAAAAAACGCCTTAAAACTTCCAAAAATCCTATTGTAGCAAGTAGTATTTGAAAATATCCTGCAATTTTAGCTATTCTTTTCTTTTTGATTAATGTGCCACCTATTGCAAATAAGCTAATTCCATAAACGAAACTGTCTGCTAGCATATCTAAACTATCGGCAACAAGTCCCATTGATTCAGAAATCAGTCCTGTTGCCATTTCAATAACAAAGAAAGCAAAGTTTATTCCGAGAACCGTCCAGAGTAATTTCTTTTGGTTTTTATGTTCTTTGAATTCGATTTGGTCTGTTTCTTCTGTTGTGAGTAATTTTCCGCCTAAATTAAGTTGTAAAATTGATTGTTCTATTTCATCAATTTGACCTTTGTGAAAAACGGTCAGTTTTCGATTAGTAATATCAAAATCGAGATTCGCTATACTCGAAACCCCATCCAATTTCATTCGGATTAGATTTTCTTCCGAAGGGCAATCCATTTGGGTTATTTCAAATATTGATTTTAGCATTTATTTCTTTTATTAAATTTAAATCTCATCCAAGGATTTTCGGTTTTTGCCCATCGATTTCTTAAACTGTGATGGTGTCATCCCAGTAATTTTCTTGAACTGATTGCTTAAATATGCAACGCTACTATAATGTAGTTGAAAAGCTATTTCACTTAAGGTTAGTTCATCGTAAACTATGAGTTCTTTTATACGTTCAATTTTTTGGTTGATGATATATTGCTCAAACGTGATGCTTTCTACTGACGAGAATAGGGAACTTAAATATTTGTAATCCAAATTAAGTTCACCACTTATAATATCTGCCCATTTTAAATCGGTTTCGTCGTTGGAATGATGTATTTTCTCAACAACCAAAGTTTTCATTTGCTCAATAAGTTGACTTTTACGGTCGTCAATCAAACTGAAACCTGAATTTTGAAGGGCTTCGGAAAGCTCTTTTTTGGTGTTTGCATTTAATGTTGACACTAATTTAACTTCTCCCAATTTAATAGAAGCATAGGATATTTCAAGTTGTTTTAAAATATTGGATACTGCCGAGATACATCTTGGGCAGACCATATTTTTAATATAGATAATCTCTCTCATATAATACTTGTCTTTAAAACAAGGTTAACCCAGATTTGTGTAGAGAATAGTAAACAGCAGCTATCGCAGCAATTACAAAAATCAATACTATCACAACAAAAGCTATAATTTTATCTTTTTTTGTGATATTACTTTTAGGTTGATGCTTCTTCCTTTCATTTTTTCGTCTATTTCTTCTGCTTTCACTCATTATCGTTCGCCATTATAAAACCAAGATTATTTTTTGGCCTTATGTAGATTACTTGATTAATCCGTAATTCGTTTTATTTTAAAGTTGCTTTTACCTCTCCACAGGTTAACATAGCCTCTCCATAATATGGATTTCGCACTTCTTCTTCCAAACTTATCCAATAGGCACCTTTATTGTTATTGGCCATTGGGCAAAACTGGATATATACATTTTGGTTGACCCCAAAAAGCTGTACACCACTTATCATATGTGCCGAAAGATGCTTGAAATGCCCTCTTTGTGCTGCTATGTCTGAACTGTTCTCAATAGCATTTGCAGATGATTTTAGTTCCTTTTGAATGGTCATCCAATGGTTATGCGCCTTTTTATCAGATAATAACTTCATATCCACTTTTTTCAAGGACTGGTTGATTTGTTCTCCTGCTTGTTGAGCACCCTTGGTATCATCGTTTACCAATGCATCCTTTAAAAGAATATAATCATCAAAAACCTGTTCTAACTGATTCTGAAATTTGTTTGAAACCCTAATTCTTTCCTTCATTTGAGAATGATTGGTTACATCCATATTTTCTCCAGAACCATCTTCTTGCATTCCCAAATGTCCTTCGTGTCCTGTCATAGTTTTACCTCCTTCTTGATTCATCATTGATTTTTTACCCTGAAGCTGTGCCGCGGCATCTACTGTAAACGTGCCGTTAGTTACCACTTCATCTCCATTTTTTAAACCTTCAAGAACGGTATAACTATCGCCAGTGGCATTGCCCAATAAAACTTCTTTCATCTCAAAAACAGCTTTATTAGGGTCTGTTTTGACATAGACCACAGAACGTTCGCCCGTCCACATAACAGCCGTTGACGGTACAGAAACGGTGTTCTCTGTGCTCGTTCGAGCACCCTCGATTTTTCCTTCCACAAACATTCCCGGCTTAAAGAGGTCTTTTTTATTTTGTAAAACAGCTCTCACAACCACCGTTCTTGTAGCAGAGTTTAATAAGGGGGCAATAAACGAGACCTTGGCGTCAAACACTTCATTTCTATAGGCATTGGTGGTTACTTTAATGGTTTGTCCTTCTTTTAAGGACGCAATTTGGTTTTCGTAAGCATCAAATTCTGCCCATACTGTATTGAGATTGGCAATTTTGTATAAGGGTTGTCCTTGTTTTACATAGTCACCTTCTTCTACCATTTTCTGTGTTACCGTTCCTGATACGGTTGCGTACACAGGAAAGTTTTCTTGTACTTTCCCAGAGTTTTCTATGGCGTTGATTTGCTTTTCTGAAAGTTTCCAAAGTTTGAGCTTGTTTCTAACAGCTTTATATAATTCTGGTTGCGATTCTTTCAATGATGAAGCGGTAAGCAGTTCTTGTTGTGCCGCAACTAATTCTGGCGAATAAATAGTTGCCAAGCGTTGTCCTGCGCCAACACGTTCTCCTGTTGAATTAACGTATAGTTTTTCAATTCTTCCTCCAAAATATGTGACCTGTACGGCATTTGACTCTTCATTTGCTTTTATCTTTCCAGATAATTTTAGGGAATTATTTCCTATTTGTCCTTGTCCCACAAGTGACGTTTGAATATTGGCTAGAGCCATTGCGTTATCGGTCATTTTGATTTCATTGGCATTGAGGCCATCGGCACCCGATTCAGCTGGAATTAAATCCATTCCACATATTGGGCAGTCGCCAGGTTCTGGTTGCATAATCTGTGGGTGCATAGAACAGGTCCACATTTGATTAGTAGCAATTTCTTCTGAATGTTCGTGATTGTCTTTAGCACTATTTGTTGCCTTATCAGTAGAATCTCCACCGAACAGTAGAAAGCCACCTAGAAGGCCAACAATCAAGGCAATACCTATATAAATGATGTTTTTTTTCATTGTCTTTGTTTTTATTTGTTATTTTCTAATCGTTTAATCATTGCTTTCATTTCTGCAATTTCCTTTTCTTGTGCTTTAATTATATCATCTGCTAATTTCTTCACTTCCGGGTCTTGTATATCCGCTCGCTTACTGGTTAAAATGGCGATAGAGTGATGCGGAATCATAGCTTTCATATAGAGCACATCGCCAATAATTGGGGCCTGTACCCTCACAAGGCCTAACGCGCCACCAAATAGAACAATACTTCCAAGAACAATTGCTATATTTTTCTTTTTGTTTTGGTACATATTACGCATTGTTACAAACATAATAATGGCCATAGCGGCAATACCCAAACAGCTCATATAAAATCGGGTAAGACTAAAATAGACGTGGTCAATTTCATAAGAGTTTAAGTACATTGTAACGTACATTGCTATGAAGGATGCCACGAGCATACCTACAAATTTTGTGTAGTTGTTTTTCTTTGAATTTTGATTTGAATTTTCCATTTTATGTTGGTTTTAGTGTTACTTATTTTCGTTTCTTTTTAACCAATTTTCTAATTGTGGGCGACGATATGTACCAAAGTAAGAACCCACTTAATACTGTAATTAACCCTAACAATGAAAACGCCCGCAGGATTATGGTATTAAAGTTGTCCCTGCCTTGATAGTCCATAGTGTGGTTCATCCACAAAAAATCGAACCAGCGCCAGTTTCTATGACGAACGGTCTGAAATGCACCATTTTCTATGGCGACATAAGCCTTCAAGTTTTGTGGGGTTTTATATGAAATCTCATAGGCTGGTAATGGACGACCACGGTATTCGTGATGTGCATCTACTTTCTCAATTCGTTTTATACCCCTTATTTCCAAATCGGGCAGCATATATCTATTGGCTACCTGTTTTGCTTCAGCTTTAGTAATACCATTTTTTTCATTTCCCGTTTTAGCACTAAATAAATTAGCTTCGTTAATCCAATAGTACGGCTCATTGGCTATTTCCAATAATTTTAGTGTTTGGATTGGTTCTTCACTCGCTAATTGCTCAGTCCCCAATAGGTTGGAAAAAGCAGTTTGCCGTGGCTTTTCTTTTTTGAACTGGTCGCCGTGTATTTCATCAATGTCCGTCCAGCTAAAATACATTCCGCTGATAGTCCACATCAAGAACTGAATGCCGAGGAATATACCCAAGTATCGGTGCGCTTTTCGAATCCATTTTGCTGTCTTTCTGTTGACCATACTTTCTATAATTTAATTCACAAAATATTTGACAATTATTCCACCTACCAACCAGACGTAACAGATATAGGCAACATACTTTAAAATCTTTTCAAGCAATGGGCTTTTAGGTGCCATCCCGCTCATCGTACTTTCAACACCCTTATTTTTAAAGAACCCTAAATAGTTGTTTGTAAAACCCTGTGTTTTCAGATTTTTTTCTTGTTGTCATTAACCATTTTAATTTAAGCTCTTAACTAAATAATTGAAGTGCCAATGCACCACCAACTATTAATATTAGGATTGTATATACTATATAATTGAGCCATTTTTTAACCACAGATTTACCTATTATTTGTTGGCAACCGTTCTTGCAACATTCTTTCATTGTTATAAATTCTTTTCTTTATTGTTATTTGCAAAACCATATAAATAATACTTGAAGATGAGAGGTAAACTTTAATGAACCAACCAAATTTTTACCCCTCAAAATCAAGCATCTTCACTAAACTTCTTTTCTGCGAAATTTTAATTTGCCCGACCTAGGAAGAGAGACGCTATATTTAGGGATTTAATCTCTCTCCCAGTTCAGGCTGCTATTAACCAAATCAACTTCTCTTTTTCAAAAGTTCATTGTGCCTGACTTGGGAAGGAACTAACACTAATCATCAACATTGTTTTCCTTCCCACGACAGGACTTTACAACTATTCAGGTAACCCTGCCATCTCTTAAGCTACTGTTAACTAATAAACCAATATATTTAAAAGAGTATTAAAGGCAGGGGATTATTTATTGAATAGTTTTTTGCACTTTTCCACATTTAAGCATTCTGCTACCGTAATATGGGTTTTTTACTTCTTTGCTGGTACTCAACCACGCACTACCTTTATCGTACATTGGGCAAAATTGTTGGTAAAGCGTGTTTTTTGTTCCCGTAATAGCTACCAAATCTGTTATGTCCTTACTTAAGGTCTTAAAATGTTCGCGCTGGTGGTCTATGGCACTTTCAGAAATATGCTCGGCGTGCTCTACGGCATCTTCTATAATATCTTCTAATTCTTCTTGATTTTCTTTTGAATAACTGTCCGTATCAAAAGCTTTAAGAGAAACTACCAATTTAGACCCAGCTTGGGCTGCTTTTTTGGTGTCATCTGCAACCAAAGCATTTTTTAAATTAAAGTAATCACTTAAAATTGTTTCTGTTTTTGCATCACTTTTCATAGTTGTCATTTTACTATGATCCATTTTCATATCTTCGTGATCGTGGTTCATCTTTTTCTTTTCCTGTGCGTTGGTAAAAGAAACTGCTAACAATAGCACTGCTGCTATACTCATTCTTAAATTTTTCATTTTTATTATATTTAATTATAGTTTATAAATTGTCTTTTAATTGTGTCATAAAATTAATTACCTCTTTCGCTTCCTCTTCTGAAAAGGCTGCCTCTTTATGTATCAAAGTGTAAGAATCCAAAGGCATTTCGCCAGCTTCAATCTGTTTGACAATAGACCTTAATTTACTGGCTTTTCGTCGGTTAGACAAGGAATCCCATTTACTGAAGTTAAGCTCGGCCTTTCCTTCTTTGATATGGTCTTCCAAAAACCAAGCAACGGGTTGAATTTTATTGTACCAAGGGTATTGCGTATTATTACTGTGGCAATCATAGCAGGAAACCTGTAACTTATTTTGAATGTTCTCCGGAACATTGTTAACCAACATAAAATCAGTTTCGGGTACCGTATCACTTTGATTTCGTGTTGTGGGAATAAATTGAATTCCCACAAACGCCACCAATAGTATTATTGCTATTATTTTTACAATCCTCATTAGTTAATCTCTTTTTGTACCTTCCCGCAATTCAACATTTGACTTCCGTAATAGGGATTCTTAATGTCTTTGCTCAAACTCAGCCAAGCACTACCGCCATCGTACATTGGGCAAATCTGTTGGTAAAGGGTGTTTTCAGTTCCTGTAATTGCAACCATATCAGATACATCCTTGCTCAATATTTTAAAATGCTCTCGCTGATGATCTATATCACTTTCCGAGATATGTTCTGCGTGCTCTACGGCATCTTCTATAATATCTTTTAATTCGGCTTTTTGAGTGTCGGAAAAATTTGATGAAACATCAAAATTCCCTAAAGTTGTTGCCAGAGTTGCACCAAGTGTTTTTGCTTTAGCATTATCATCTGCAACCAACGCATTTTTAAGATTAAAGTAGTCCTTTAATACAGCTTGTGAATTACCATCGCCACTCATTGCCATTTCCTTCTTATCTCCATCGTGGTGTTCATCACTATTATCGTGATTCATTTTTGAATGGTCTTCATCAGCACTCATTTCAGAATGGTTCCCATCTGCATTATTTTGTTCATTTTTGTTGTCTTTGCAAGACATTGCTGTTAAGGTTATAAATGCTATTGCAACTATACCTAATGTTGATTTTAATTTGCTCATTTTGTTTTAATTTATGTTTGTGTTTATTTGTATTACTTTTTGAAATGTATTTTATAGTTTTTCAATTACGTTTTCTAGCATTGCAGTTATTTCATTGGCAACCTCATTCAACTTCTCATTCTCCACTGCCTGCATCGATGCCATTGGGTTTACTGCTGCTACTTCAATGGTGCCTGCTTCAATTTCCTGAACTATGACATTGCAAGGCAACATCGTTCCAATTTTATCTTCTGCTTGCAAAGCTTTGTGAGCATAGGGAGGATTGCAAGCCCCTAGAATCCTATACTTTTTAAAGTCTATATCCAGTTTTTTCTTTAGTGTTTCTGTTACATCAATTTCTGTAAGGATTCCAAAACCTTCTTCCTTTAATCCTTGTGTCACTTTCTCTATGACCTCTTCGAAGGTTCCATTGATTGTTTTATTAAAATAATAGTTCATCTTTTTTTAATTTTTAGTTGTTTAAAATCTTGCTAATAGTCCACCACCCAATCCATATCGGTTATTGTAGTTAGCTTGGATTGAAAAATTGCGCGAAAGAATGTATGCAACCCCTACCAACCATTGTGTTTCGCTTTCAAATGATTTATTATTCTCTAAATCATTGACCCATCCAAAATCTGCTCTGTATTCGTATTCGCCTTCCAAAAAAATTCTTGGAAAAATCAATAATTCTCTGTCCAAACGTATTCTTGGGCGTAGCTGATGGTCCATACTCACATCTACATTAAATCTATAAGGCGTAAAATACTTTACACCAACCAATCCTACGGTATTAAATGTATCGTAAGAATCTGGTGTTGACGTTTCGGTATTTACTCCTGCATAAACACGTACCCAATCGTTCAGATACCTATTATAACTTATTTCGGCTTCAAGATTTTGGTCGTAATCGAACTCTGTTCTCAAACCAAATTCATTTCGGATATTGCTCGACGTTAAAAAGAGTTCATTAAAATTTGAACCTGCACGAGCCAATCCCCACGAATAATAATGGTCTGTCTCATCGATAAGTTTCTGAACTGGATAATCTTTCATTCTATCATCCCTTGGGGTATCGTAACTAAACACTCTTGCCATACCACCCATCATATGGTACAATACGTGACAATGAAAGAACCAATCGCCATACTCTTCGTTATAAAATTCAATAATAACTTTCTGCATTGGTGGTACGTTCACGGTATGCTTTAATGGGGAACGTTCTCCTTTTTCATTAATGACCCTGAAGTAATGACCGTGCAAGTGCATTGGATGGTGCATCATAGTCAGGTTATTTAATGTAATTCTGGTTACCTCGCCTCCTTTTATATTTATCTTATCGGTTTCTGATAATGGAACCCCATTCATACTCCATACATAGCGATTCATATTACCTGTTAGGTTAAGCAACACTTCATTTACTGGTAAATCTGCCTTAAATTCAGTTTTTTCTTTTGCCTCTAAAAAATCATAGTTGAAGTATGTCTTTCGCTCCTCATAATCAAAAGAAGTAGAATCCTTCTGCATCATTGGCATATTGTGCATATGACCTTCCATTTTATTTGATGCTCCATTATGGCTCATTGACATCGAGTCTTTTTTCATTCCCATTGTATCATCCATCTTCATATCCATTTGGTCATTCATTTTGCCATCTTTCATCGACATCTTATCGTTCCCCATTTTCATCTTCATTCCGTACTTCTGCATTAAAACTTCGGGTGTATTCTTCTTCTTGTTTCCAACCATTGCAGGTGCTCCCATTTTCATATCCATTTTAGCCATTTGCTTCATCATCGCTACCTTATCAGGTCTATCAATTCTTTTGGCTGGGTAAAGAGTGCCATTACCTAACTGTATAGAGGTATGACCTGAACCATCTTGAGCGGTTGCGGTAATTTCAATAGTTCCTTCTGGAATAGTTACAATTACATCATACGTTTCGGCTATGCCAAAGAGAAATCTGCTTTTGGAAACGGGTTGCACGTCAACACCATCACTGGAAACCAACATTGGGTTACCTCCGCCAAAGTCCATCCAATAATAGGTAGAAGCCGATGCGTTAATGAAGCGAAGCCTTACTTTTTCGCCAGCCGTAAATTCTGGATACTCTGCCAGTTTTTTACCGTTGGACAAAAATGCGGGATAATAAATGTCTGCAATATCAGCCCCTTCCATACGGTCTCTCCAAAATTTAAGTTGAGCACCAAAGGCACCTTCTGAAATGACCCTACTTAATGGCACTGCTGTGCCTTTTTTAACTTGATACCACTCGTTACCTCTTTTAAGGTTTCGTAATACATTCATTGGTTTTTCATTGGTCCAATCTGATAATACCACGACTAAATCTTTATCATATTCCAAGGTTTTCTCTTTTGGATGAATGATAATAGACCCATAAACACCTTTTTGTTCTTGTAGCATTGTGTGGGAATGGTACCAATATGTTCCCGATTGGTTGATTGGAATCCTGTATTGGAAGGTTGTTCCTGGCTCAATCGGTGGGGTAGTTAAATATGGAACCCCGTCGTAAAAATTGGGAAGTATCAATCCGTGCCAATGCACTGAAGTTTCTTCATCCATTTTATTGGTTACGTTGATTATAGCAAGGTCTCCTTCATTAAATTCCAAAACAGGCCCAGGGATACCTCCATTGATGGTCATTGCATTGGCAGTAACACCTCCAAGTGTCATTTCGTTTTCCTCAATGGTAAGGTTATACTCCTTAACAGGTCGCCCATCTTCCTTTCTATCATTTCCGTTTGTGCCTACTTGGGCAAAAATTGAAGTTGTGAAAAGTAATAGCGTAATAATTTTTATTGTTTTCATTTTGTCAAATAATTTATGATGGCATATTCTGTATAATACCCTCTATTAGATTCGATTAAATTGATTTGAAACCTTAACTGCAATTCTTGTACATCGAGCACATCGTTAAAATCTATAGTTCCGGTTTCGTAATTCTTAATGAGAATTTCTTCGGCGTCATTCGCCTGCTTTAAATTGTCTGTTTGTACATTAAACTTAATTCTCATTGTATTTCTATTATAAATAGCTTGTGCAAGACGTGTTTCAAGGTTATTGAGCCTCTCTTCTTTCTGTGATTTTATTTCCAATTGTTTCAATTCATTTTGCTTTGTCACTGACTTATATTTATTATTGAAAATGGGAATTGAAATAGAAACCATAGGCATCACAATGTCTTTACCATTATCGGAAAAATTCATATCTGGACGTTCTGACACAGGCACATAGTCCAAACCAAAACCGATATTGGGCGCACTCTCTTTTTGGTTTAACAACTCCGATTGTTCAACCGATTCAAATAGCTTATCATACTTTATGAGTTCTGGGTTTAACTGAAGGTTTTCAGTTAAGATTAAAGCATCCTCATCTGGAATAAACATCTCTTCAACAACGGTTACTGCAATATCCTCATCCCGATTTAAAAGATTGTTGAAAGCTGTTTGTTCTGCCAAATAATCTTGCTCCAATACTTCTTTTTGCTGTACAAGTTCATTTTGCCTTATTTGCAGGCGAAGAACATCTACAGCAGATGCCTTACCAACTTCTACTGAAGTTAACGCCAAACGCTCATAGGTTTCTAAAAGCTCAATGTTCTTATCAAGCACTAATTGTTTTGCTCTGATGGCGTATAGCTCGTAATAAGATTGAGAAACTGCAAGTGCAAGTTTTCGCTTTGCAATCGCAATATCTACATATTGAGTTTCTGCCATTGAACTGGCATAATTTTCCCTTGCGGTAATAGTTCCAAACCAAGGCAGCATTTGTGATACCGAAAAGCGAGCACGTTGTGCACCTGTTCGGGTTTCGGGTTCGCTTACAAAATAACCTACTCCCACAACGGTATTTGGCAACCAATCTGCTTCATTAACTTTTTCTTCAGCTATATTATACCGCAATTCAAAAGCTTGAATCTCTGGATTATTCTTCTCAGCTTCCTGAATGTACGTTGTCAAATCTTGTGCATTCGTTTTGGCTAAAGCAAAAAAAGCAAGTACTATTACAATTACATATCTCATTTTGTAGCTCTTTTTAATTGAAATTCGTGTTTCCAGCTAAATAATACTGGTACAACAAATAGGGTTATAAGCGCAATTAACATTCCTCCAAAGGATGGAATTGCCATCGGAATCATAATATCACTACCTCGACCTGTTGATGTGAGTACAGGTAGTAAAGCAAGAATCGTGGTTGCCGTTGTCATTAAACAAGGTCGAATACGTTTTTCTCCTGCTTCGACTACGGATGCTCTAACCCCAGTTTTATCTGTTGGTTTGTTTTTGTCAAAGGTTTGCGTAAGGTAGGTAGCCATTACTACGCCATCATCGGTAGCAATACCGAATAGAGCAATAAAACCAACCCATACAGCGACACTTAAATTTATAGTGTGCATTTGAAAGAGGTCTCGTAAATTTTCTCCGAAAAAGCTGAAGTTTAAGAACCAATCTTGGCCGTAGAACCATATCATTAAAAAACCTCCCGCAAAGGCGACAGCAATTCCAGTAAAGACCATTAATGACGTTCCAACAGAACGGAACTGGAAATATAGGATTAGAAAAATAATAGCCAAAGCCAGAGGTACTACCACGCTCAATGTTTTTTCTGCTCGTAACTGATTTTCATACGTTCCCGTAAATTGATAATTGATACCCTTTGGAACGGTCAATTCGCCATTGTCAATTTTTTCTTGAATAAGGGCTTGGGCATTTTCCACCACATCTACTTCGGCGAAACCATCTAATTTATCAAAAAGGACATAGCCTACTAAAAAAGTGTCTTCACTCTTTATAACCTGTGGCCCTTTCTCATATCTAATAGTGACCAACTCACTTAACGGAACCGGACTTCCTTTTTCTACAGGCACATAAATATCTTTTAAATCGTTTGGATTTGCGCGTAATTCCCTTGGGTAGCGTACACGAATACCATAGCGCTCCCTACCTTCTACTGTTTGTGAAAGCACCATACCACCAACAGAAACCTGTATAACTTGCTGTACTTGCTCTATGGTTATGCCATAGCGCGCAAGTCGTTCTCTGTCAATATCAATAAGTAGGTAGGGTTTCCCCACAATACGGTCGGCAAAGACCGCTTCTTCTTTTACGCCTTCGGCCTGTTTTAAGATATCTTCCAATTGTACCCCAAACGCCTCAATTTCTTTTAAATCCTGTCCTTTCACCTTAATGCCCATAGGTGCTCGCATACCAGTCTGTAGCATCACCAAGCGTGTTTCTATGGGTTGTAGCTTTGGTGCTGAAGTAACACCTGGAAGCTTTGTAACCCTTACGATTTCTTTCCAAATATCGTCTGGCGATTCAATTTCAGGTCGCCAATTTCTAAAGTACTCTCCATCGTCATCTGGAATGAGCTGTGAACTTGTCACAGAGAATGGGTCTGTAATTTTTGAGGCTTTATAGTCATCATCTTCTACTTCAATTTCGCTATTAGGGTTGGTTACTAAACTGCCATCCTTTAAAACAAATAAGCCGTCTTCGTTTACCTTAAAGCGTTGTCTTTTGCGATTTTCATTTAAAATATATTCAGATTTATATTGAATAACATTCTCATACATCGATAACGGTGCAGGGTCTAATGCTGATTCTGTACGCCCAGATTTACCGACTACAGTTTCAATTTCTGGAATGCTCGCAACGGCCATATCGAGTTGCTGTAGGACGCGTTTATTTTCCTCCACACCTGCGTGTGGCATTGAAGTGGGCATTAACAGGAATGAACCCTCATTGAGTGAAGGCATAAACTCTTTACCAGTATTACGCATAATCATCACTCCAAAAATTACAATGGCAGTTGGTATCGAAAGAAATAACAGCTTATTACGCAATGCCCAATTTAAAATCCGAACATAATAATTTCTAAAAAGTGTAAATACACCCAAAAGACCAAAACAGATAAGACCAACGAAGATTAAGTTTATAAGGATACTTCTATCTACTCCCAGTGGTCTCCAATATTCCGCCAATAGGAATATGATAGCAAAAGCCGAAACAAATATATTGATGATGTTGGCGCGTTTTGACGTAATCTTTTCCTTTAGTGAAAGGAAGCCAACAACGCCAAATGCAACTAATATTAATCCAAGCGGATAGCCTAAAATTAAAGACAAAACGCCAAAAACAATCAATGCTCCATTTAGCATATAACTAAAAGAAGTTTTTAAATTTCTCTTTTTAAATAAATAGGCCGCAAATGGTGGAATTAAAAATAGGGCAACAATAAGAGATGCGGTGAGTGCTGCCGTTTTTGTAAATGCCAATGGCCTAAACAATTTCCCTTCTGCACCAATCATAGTAAATACAGGAATGAAACTAATAATAGTGGTCATTACTGCCGTTAAGATGGCGCCAGAAACTTCGGCAGTCGCATTATAAACTACCGTATTCATAGGTAGCTTTTCTTCATTTTCATCAATATGCCGCAAGACATTTTCCGAAAGGATAACGCCCACATCGACCATAGTTCCAATAGCAATTGCAATACCAGATAAGGCGACAATATTTGCATCTACATTGAACAGTTTCATAGAAATAAAGACCATCAAAACCGCAACAGGCAATAATCCGGAAATCAATACGGAAGCCCTTAAATTGAAGACCATTATGATAATCACAAAAATGGTTATCAATATCTCTAAAGTTAGCGCTTCATCAAGTGTGCCCAAGGTTTCTTGGATTAGTTCTGTTCTGTCATAAAAGGGTACGATGGTTAATTGCGAAGTCCTCCCATCGCTTAATGTTTTTGATGGAAGCCCAGAACTTAACTCGTTTATTTTTTCTTTAACATTGTTGATGACTTCCATAGGATTGGCCCCATAACGAGCCACTACAACACCACCAACAACCTCGGCTCCTTCCTTGTCCAATAAGCCTCTTCTTGTAGCAGGACCGTGTGTTACTTTCGCAATATCCTTTATACGGATGGATGTAAAATCTTTTGAAGTAACTACCGCGTTTTCTAAATCAGATAGTTTCTTAATATAACCCAATCCTCTTATAAGGTATTCAGCTTGGTTGATTTCAAGCGTTTGTGCACCAACATCTTTGTTGCTTTGTTTTACTGCTTTTACAACCTCACTCAAGCCTATGTTGTATTGCCGCATTAATTCGGGATTAACATCCACTTGATATTCCAAAACATATCCGCCGATGGAAGCCACTTCTGAAACGCCACTCGCAGATGACAACGCATATTTCACGTAGAAGTCTTGAATGCTTCTTAATTCTTGTAAATCCCAACCGCCAGTTACGTTACCGTTTTCATCACGGCCTTCCAGCGTGTACCAATAAATTTGCCCAAGACCAGTTGCATCAGGTCCCAATGCAGGATTTACTCCATCAGGTAGCAGTCCTGCTGGTAATGAATTCAACTTCTCAAGTATTCGGCTACGACTCCAGTAAAATTCGATATCCTCTTCAAAAATGATGTAGATACTTGAAAAGCCAAACATAGATGAACTTCGTATGGTTTTGACACCTGGAATACCAAGAAGTGATGTGGTTAAAGGATAGGTAATTTGATCTTCAATATCCTGTGGGGATCGACCATCCCATTTAGTAAATACAATTTGTTGGTTTTCGCCAATATCTGGTATGGCATCTACGGCAACAGGGTCTCGAGGAAGTGAGCCTGTATTCCATTCAAACGGGGCGTTTACGACTCCCCAAGCAATAAAAAGTGCAAGTAGTAGAACGGCTACTAGCTTGTTCTCGATTAAAAATTTGATGCTTTTATTCAGCATTACAATGATTATTAAACAGTTATACATCGAATAATATCTTGATAAAATCAAAACATTAAACACAAGAAATTGAGCCCAAAATAGTATTGACCATAGGGCTAATTATTCCGATATTTATCGGAAACTGTTTAAAATCAAATTAAATACGTCTCGTGCAGTTTTTGTATATCCCGTATGAGAAAGGGAACCGCATAATCTCTAAATGGTACAATGTGTGAATCAAGAGTCTCAAAGAGATTGATATAAGAATGTACAAAAGAGACAACAAAGACTTGTTGCTCAAAATTTAAGGTGTTAAAAGACATCTTCAGGTCGTCCTGACCTTCAACAACTAATTGCTTATCTGAACAGCAGGAATCATCCTGAACTTCACTTTGACAATCATTTTTGGATAGTTGTTTATCCATTCCGCAAGTTTCAACGTGCCCAAATAAAGAAGAATCCACTAAAGTATCGCCACAGTAATGACTATCAATAGTAAAAGAAACTGTTGACAATAGCACGATAAGTGCCAAACAAACGGATGATATTTTATGAAAAACTTTTTTCATTAATGTTGCAAATTTATAAAAAATTTATCTCAATTTATTTATTTAACAATTTTTTTTGATTTATCAATGTTTATTTTGCACGAAACCGCTTAAATATTATTTGCAAATAAAATTCTTTTGCAGCTTCCTTTATATGATATAAATCATAGTTCTGTTGAACTTTTAGAATTATATTTGTACTGATTAATTTTGTTGTTTTTTTGTAAAAAACTGATAATAAAATAATTGAACAGTTGAATTTTATTTTCCAAAATCCTTTAATGTTAATCAAAATTTATTAATTTTATAGTGTGAAATCTTTTTTTACTAAAATACTGTCCTTCTTTTTAGCAGTTTTTATACTGTTTTCCACCACATCCTTTACGGTAAATATGCACTTTTGCTGTAATAAAATGGTGGATTTGGCTTTTTTTAGTAAAGCAGAATCTTGTATGGAGACTGCACAGAAAAAAGATAATAATTCCAAGCAATGTACTACAATACAAGAGAAAGACTGTTGCGATAATAAGACCATCTTGAAAGAAGGAGATGACACCTTCAAGAAGGCCAATACAATTTCAGAGATTGAAACTTTAGTTTTCTTAAACAACTTCGTCTATTCTTATATCAACCTTTTTGAAGGTTTAGAGAAAAACACAGTTTCTTTTAAGGCTTATAGGCCACTTTTGCTATCCACAGACCTTGTAATCCTCAAC
Organism: Galbibacter sp. L-19; assembly: GCF_056857615.1. Classification (NCBI taxonomy): domain Bacteria; kingdom Pseudomonadati; phylum Bacteroidota; class Flavobacteriia; order Flavobacteriales; family Flavobacteriaceae; genus Galbibacter; species Galbibacter sp. L-19. Next base: position 26,718 of record NZ_JBSXNL010000025.1, on the reverse strand, counting down.
GAGTCCTTTTTAATTTGATTTTCTACTTCGCAGGTTAAAATTAATCTGCATTGCCTCTATAGCCAATATTTCACTTCTGGCTAACATTTGTTGTACCCAATTCTCAACAACACTATTAACCTTGTACTATTAAGAAAATTGAAACTATTTGGCAAAATGCCTAATAGCAATACATCGATTATTATGAAAGGACCCAAAGAATTTTGGATTAAGAATATGGTCTGTAGCCGCTGCTTAAAAGTTATTAAGCAAGAACTACAAGAATTGGGAGTTACTGTGCTTTCATTAGAATTAGGAAGATTATTGGTAGAAGCACCAAAAAAAACCAGCAATGAAATTGTCGAAGCTGTTACAACTGTGCTTCACGCTAATGATTTTGAAATTGTACAAAAAGAAGAAGAAATGCTCGTAGAAAGAATGAAAGTCATTCTAATAGAACAATTGCAAGAGTTACCATTACATATTAAGGTAAAAACATCTGAACTATTGGCTTCAAGACTTCATAAAGATTACAAGACATTGAGCAGATTGTTTTCAGCAAATCAACAGACAACCATTGAAAAGTACTTTATCAAATTAAAAATAGAAAAAGTCAAAGAGCTCATTCAGCTTAAACAACATTCCTTTTCAGATATAGGATATTTATTGGACTACAGTAGTGTCAACCACCTGTCTAGACAGTTTAAGGAAGTGGTGGGAATGAGTATGACCGATTACAAAAACACAGGAAATTGGAAACGGAATTTCTATGATGAAATTATATAGATATCAACGAAAGTTATGCAGACAAAAGCTTAAGGCAATGGTTAATTTCATCAAATTAAATTAAACAAAATGAAAAAACTACTTATCACATTAGTATTAATTCCCTTTATAGGAATTGCACAAACCTTTGAAAATTTAGACTACATCTCGCCTTTTAGCAATGGCGTCGCTGCCATTAAAAAAGGGTACGAATGGGGTTTTATTGACCCAGAAGGAAATTTAATCGTTGATTTTCGAAATGATTTGGTGGCAACCAAAACAGACAATGCAAGCTACCCTATATTCAGTAACGGAAAATGCCTGATTGCAAACCAAAAAGATGGCGTGCTCTATTATGGCTATATCGATAAAACTGGAAAAACTGTCATCACTCCACAATTCCTCAATGCCAACAACTTTCAATATGGCAAAGCCTTGGTGTTAAAAGTTGAAAAAGAAACCATTGGCTATAATGACATTTTCAAAAAAGACGTGGTAAACTACCATTATTTTGAGCTTGTTATAGATGAGAATGGTAATACCATTGACCATTTAACACAATTGGCCATTCACGTCTCGCCAAAAGATAAGGATGATAAAAATCCACCTGCCATCACATCAAAATTGATTTCGGAAAATTTGGTGGCAGTTAAAGGTAATAATAAGAAGTGGCGTATAAAAAAAATCTAATAATATTGAAAATACACATAACATATAAGAAATTCAAAAAGATTATAACCTTTTTAAAATCTGCGAATTAATAGTTGATAATCCATTCCCTCAACTATAAACATTTAGATTGTTGGGAATGGGTTTATAAAAATTAAAATAAATGTTTAACTCAAAAAATAAATTATGAAAACACTACTAATTGTTTTATCGGCAGTTGGGCTTTTAAGCTTAAACAGTTGCAAACAAGAAACAAACACTCAGGCACTAATGGAAAACCCTGAAACTCGCACAGAAGTTTTTAATGCCATTTCCAAAAATCACGACTATATGACCGAATTTATGGAAAGTATGCACGACAACCAACACGCAATGCAAATGATGCAGGGCAACAAAAAAATGATGAGCTCAATGATGCAAGGAGAAGGAATGCAAATGATGATGAAAGACAGTACAATGATGCACTCAATGATGGACGGAATGATGAATGACGGCAAAATGATGGGCACTATGATGAAAATGATGCACGAAAAAGGGATGATGAGCGAAGACTGTATGGAATCCTGCTCAAAGATGATGGGCGAAAAAGGAATGGATATGCAGGGTATGGACAAGATGGACGATATGGATAGTCCAACCAAAGGTGAGCATACCGAGCATCATTAATTTTAACTTTTAAAATAAACAACAATGAAAAATAATCACTGGATATGGATGGTCATCGGTTGTGGATTACCATTACTGTTTATCTTTTTTGCACCATCATTAGGTATAGGAAGCAGTTCGTCTCTATTCATCTTCATCCTCTTTATGTTTGCTTGTCACTTATTTATGCCTCACGGTTCACATCGCCACGGTGGGCACAATCATTCACAGAATAGACAAAGAGAAAACGAACACGGTAAAGATGTTTCAAAAACAGAACCAAAAGATGAACACAAAGGGCATCATCACCATTAAATACTAAATGATGAAACAAAAATTTCAAATAAGCGGAATCAGCTGCGGTGGATGTGTATCAAGAGTAAAAAAGACTTTAGAAGAACATCCCAATATAGAAAAAGCAGAGATCTTTTTGGCACCAAAAGGTGCTGCACTTATCACGATGAATGAAGCACTTTCTGTTGCCGAATTACAAAAGCAACTTGATGGGCTCAATGGTTATACAATTACAGAATTAAATTAACAACAACTTAAAACCAAAAATTATGCATTTTTACGAAGGACATTTTGGAGGTATGCACCTAATATGGTGGATTATATGGATTATTTTATTGGCTTGGATATTCTTTATCCCAGCAGATATCCCTTATCAAAAAACAAAGAAGGACAGCCCACTGGATATTCTTAAAAACCGCTTTGCAAAAGGCGAAATATCCAAGGAAGAATTTGAGGAATCAAAAAAGATATTAAAATCAGACAACTAACTCAAAACTTTAAAATTATGTATCGATTAAACGTAAAAAAACTCGGATTTGCTTTCGGTCTTACGGGGGCACTAATTTACTTAGGCTGTATGATAGTTATGTCAACAGCAGGTCGAGAAGCCACTATCGATTTTTTCAACAGCCTATTGCACGGTTTAGATACCACAAGCATTATCAGGATGGATGTGCCACTATGGGAAGCTGGTTTGGGAATAGTACAGATATTCATTTTAGGATGGCTAATAGGTGCCTGTATTGCGGCTTTTTATAATGCGCAAATAAAAGTCAAAAAATAAGAGAGTAAAATAAAATTTATGCAATATGTCTGGTTCATATGGTCTCTTATAATTCTTGCTCTTTGGGCAATAATCTATTTGTCAAAAAAGGGGTATAGAAAAGAAATGCTCAAAATGAGCCTTATCACTATGCCCTTTGGCCTAACAGAACCCTTGTTTGTTCCAGAATATTGGTTTCCACCTTCCCTATTCCATTTAGCGGAAAGAACAGGTTTTGATATTGAGAGCCTTATCTTCTCTTTTGCTATTGGCGGAATAGGGACGGTATTGTATAATCTGATATTCAAAAAAGGCTATATAGATATGCCTCATACCGAACGGAGCCACCAAAGACATAAGCTACATATTTATTTACTTTTTGTTCCAGCCATTGTATTTGTCATATTTAGTCTTTTCACCACGCTTAACCACATCTATTGTGGCATCATTGCAATGTTTTTTGGTGGTTTGGCAACATTGTACTGTCGCCCAGATTTAAAAGGAAAGATATGGGTTGGAGGAATCTTGTTTACCATACTGTACTTCATTTATTTCGGAAGCATCCTTCCGTTCTATCCCCAATATGTGGAGTTGTACTGGAATCTGGACAACCTGACCCATATTCTTGTTTTGAGAATCCCAATTGAAGAGTTACTGTTCGCTTTCACCTTTGGCATGTATTGGTCTGGATTATATGAACACTTGTATTGGAGAAAACTTATAAAATCGAAACAAATGTCAACCAACTAATACATTCAAACTATGAAAATACTATTGGCCATAGATGGTTCAGATTTCAGTAAAGTAGCCATTCACGAACTTATAAAAATGACCCTATCCTCAAATAGTGAAATTCATATTATAAATGTTTATGAAGTTCCGAAAACAACCGGCCTGGGATTGCATACTATGGGCGGCAGGATAGGAAATTACATAGAAGAAATTAGAAGTAACGCTCAAAAATTGGGAAACAAAATCGTTTCAGAAGCTTTCGATAAAATCAAGGCCGAAAACAAGGCACTTACCATAACCACAAGTGTTGTTAGTGGCCTGCCCAAAAGTACTATTTATGAAAAAGCAGAAGATTGGGGTGCAGATTTAATCGTAGTAGGCTCTCAGGGTCACGGTGCACTTTCACGCTTAGTATTGGGCTCTGTATCCCAATATTTGACCACAAATGCCAAATGTTCAGTACTCATTGCAAGAGATAGAAATAAAAAATGAAAGAAAAGCAAACACATAGCATTACATTAGAATCCACTTGTAAGATAACAGATGAAATCTGTCTTCCCGATACCAAATTACCTAGTGTGGTTATCGTTGGTGGAGGATTTGCAGGTTTGGCATTGGTTGAAAAACTGAAACACAAAGAAGTTCAAGTGGTTTTACTCGATAAAAATAACTTCCATCAATTTCAACCTTTATTATATCAAGTGGCAACGAGTGCGTTGGAACCTGATAGCATAGTATTTCCATTCAGAAAACAAATCAATGGCTATAAAAATGTTTTCTTTCGTTTGGCAGAAGTTGTGGAAATTCAACCTGATTCAAATACTATATTGACCAATAAGGGAAGTGTTTCTTATGACTATTTAGTGTTGGCTACTGGCACGACCACCAATTTCTTTGGGATGGATTCTGTAGCCGAAAATAGTTTGGGGATGAAGGATATTCGCGATTCCCTCAACATCCGTCATATGATGTTGCAAAATTTGGAACAGGCAGCTATTACTTGTGATAATAAAGAACGCGACGCACTGACAAATTTTGTAATTGTAGGTGGTGGTCCTGCCGGTGTAGAGATGGCAGGAGTATTGGCTGAATTCTGTAAATACATTCTACCCAAAGATTATCCAGAGTATCCTGCTTCCATTATGAACATTTATTTAATAGAAGCCATTGATGAGTTGTTAAGTACAATGTCTGATAAAGCATCTTCGAAAACCCTCAAATATTTAGAGGATTTAAATGTAAAGGTATTATTAAATGAAGCTGTAAGCAATTATGATGGAAAGGAAGTCACTACCAAAAGTGACAAGACCATATTGGCTAAAAACCTTATCTGGACGGCTGGCGTAAAAGGACAATTCCCAAATGGTATTGATGGAAAACACGTAGTCAGAGGCAACCGTATTAAAACCAATGCCAATTTAAAAGTAGAAGGCTACGAAAATATTTTTGCCATAGGTGATATCGCAGCACTCATTTCCAAAGAAACCCCAAAAGGACATCCACAAGTAGCACAGACCGCTATTCAACAAGGTAAATACCTGGGCGATTCGATATTAAATATCATAAATAACAAATCCATAAAACCTTTCAAATATAAAGATAAAGGTTCCTTAGCAACCGTAGGTAAACGCAAGGCAGTTGCCGATTTGGGCAAATTTAAATTTGCAGGCTATTTCGCCTGGTTGCTGTGGTCCGTTGTTCACTTGATGTCCATAAGTGGATTTAGAAATAGATTGATGGTTGGTTTTAATTGGGCGGTAAGTTATTTCACTTATGAAAAGAGCAACCGCCTGATTATTAGAAACTTTAAACCGAAATCTTCGATTAAAAACAGGGAAAAATAATTTTGAAATGAAAAACACCACAGATAAAAATAATAAGCTTTCCTTATTAGGTTCCATATCTCTTGGTACAGGCGTAATGATTGGTGCTGGCATATTTGTCCTTATGGGGCAAATAGCAGAGTTGGTGGGTGATCTATTTCCCATTGCATTTATTGCAGGTGCTGTTGTGGTGGGTTTTAGCTCATATTCCTATGTCAAGTTTTCAAATGCTTTTCCATCGTCTGGAGGTGTGGTTAAATTCCTTAACAAATCCTATGGACCTGGAACAACAACAGGGTTTTATTCTTTGCTGATGTACGTATCAATGGTAGTTTCCGAAAGTCTGGTGGCGGGCACTTTTGGAGCATATACGTTGAGACTATTTCCCGAGTCCTATGCAGGTTATGCCTCTACCCTGGGTGTTGGGCTAATTGTTGTTGCTTATATAGTGAACATCCTGGGCAATAAGGTTATTGGTGCCACCGCGACATTTACCGCTATTATAAAGGTAGTGGGAATAGCAATTTTAGCTATTGCCGGCCTTGCAATTTCAGGTTTTGCCGATATTACGGGAAACTATATTCCCAAAAATACTGAGACATTACCACAAGGCTTCGGATTTGTGGCCGCTTTGGCGTTATCTATCCTTGCTTATAAAGGCTTTACCACTATCACGAACCAAGGGGCCGATATTAAAAACCCGCATAAAAATCTTGGTAGGTCTATCGTGTTTTCCATACTTATCTGCACACTGATATATGTAGCCTTGGCATTAGCTGTTGCGGGAGGTTTAAGCATTCCTGAAATAATCGAAGCTAAAGATTATGCCCTTGCAGCCGCCGCAAAACCTGTTTTTGGGGAATGGGGTTCCTGGATTACCATTGGCATTGCCATTATTGCCACGGTTTCTGGGGTCATTGCCAGTATCTTTTCCTCTTCACGCTTGTTGGCAATGCTCAGCAATATGAAACAGGTGCCTTCTTTAACCAAACTTGGTAGCTTAAAAAATCCAGCACTAATATTCACGTCTTCCCTCGCCATTTTACTGACCGTGCTTTTCGATTTGACAAGGATAGCATCCATTGGGGCTATTTTTTACCTTATTATGGATATCGCTATCCATTGGGGGCTGTTCCGTCACCTTAAAAACAAAGTGGTTTTTCAGCCTATCATCCCATTAATAGCCATCGTATTGGACATTGCGGTATTGGCAGCTTTTCTTTATATAAAATATCTGAACGATCCTTTGGTGCTTATCGTAGCAGCGATTGGGATTGTTCTAATACTTGTTGCAGAACGCCTTTTTATGATTTCACACACAGACGATGAAGGTAATATGCCAATGGGAATGGAAACTACGAACAATAAAACATAATTAATAAAAATCAATTTATATGAAAAATATAGCAGTTATAGGATACGGAGTCATTGGAAAAAGGGTGGCAGATGCCATCAACTTACAAAACGATATGAAGCTTTCGGGAGTATGTGATATCATTAGCGACTGGCGAATTCAAAATGCCGTAAGAAAGGAATACGACATTTATGCAGCAACTAAAGATGCTGCTGATAAAATGAAATCTGAAGGGATTTCGGTAAAAGGCGATATGCAGGAACTTTTAAAGAAATCAGATCTTGTTGTGGACTGTACACCCAAAAAAATTGCCGCTCAGAATGTCGTTATCTACAAGGAGCAAAACATCAAATTTATTCTACACGGTGGCGAAAAACACGAAACCACAGGGCATTCCTTTAGTGCAGAAAATAATTACAAATCAGCTCTAAACTTGAATGCGACAAGAGTAGTTTCCTGTAATACTACGTCTATTTTAAGAACCTTGACCGCTTTAAAAAGAGCCGATTTATTGGATTATGCCAGAGGTACACTTTTAAGAAGAGCTACAGACCCTTGGGAAAGTCATTTGGGTGGTATTATGAATACGATGGTTCCCGAAAAAGATATCCCAAGCCATCAAGGTCCGGATGCTAAAAGTGTTGACCCAGAACTGGATGTCATCACCGCAGCAGTAAAAGTACCGCAAACCTTAAGCCATCTGCACTATTGGAATGTGAAATTGAAAAAACAGGCGACAAAGCAAGAAGTGCTAAATGCTTTCAAAACGTCCAGCCGTATTAAATTGATTCAATATGACCAAGGTCTGGTTTCTAACAATACCATTAAGGAAATGTTCTTGGATATGGGAAGGCCTTGGGGCGATATGTACGAAGTAGCACTATGGGAAGATATGCTGAAGGTACAGGGAGACGAACTCTTTTATGCCTACGTGGTCGATAACCAAGCTATTGTAATCCCGGAAACAATTGATGCTATTAGGGCTTTAACTGGAATTGAAACAGATGGTACAAAATCCATAGCCAAAACAAATGAAAGTTTAGGAATCCATTAAATACTATCAAAATGAAAACAGACAAGAATATAGTAGAACTTTTAGGAGAAAAAGCAGACTTCTATTTAGAACACGTTTGTGAAAAAATAACAAAGGATGAATTGCAAGTGCCAAGCAAAAATAGTTTAGAAAAAGTATTTGGCAGTAGCAACAGAAATCCGCAGGTGCTTCGAAGTCTTTCACAATTGTACAACAACGGAAATCTGGGAGGTACAGGCTATTTAAGTATCCTTCCTGTGGACCAAGGTATTGAGCATAGCGCGGCCTTTTCATTCTATAAAAACCCAGATTATTTCGACCCAGAGAACATTATAAAACTCGCCCTTGAGGCCGGTTGTAATGGGGTGGCTTCCACGTTTGGGGTTTTGGGTTTGAATGCCCGAAAATATGCCCATAAAATCCCTTTTATCGTTAAGATTAACCACAATGAACTGCTTACCTACCCGAACAAATATGACCAAACACTCTTTGGTAAGGTAAAAACCGCTTGGGATATGGGAGCAATTGCCGTAGGAGCTACGATTTATTTTGGTTCAGCGGAAAGTAACAGACAACTCAAAGAAATAGCAGAGGCTTTTGAAGAAGCTCATAATCTTGGTATGGCTACCATTTTATGGTGCTATACACGAAATGAAGCTTTTAAAACCGATAAAGAAGATTATCACGCATCGGCCGATGTAACCGGACAAGCCAATCATATTGGAGTAACGATACAGGCAGATATCATCAAACAAAAATTACCAACCAATAATTTTGGTTTCAAAGAGATAGGATTTGGAAAATATGATGATGAAATGTATAAAACCCTTACCACAGACCACCCTATTGACCTTTGCAGGTTGCAAGTAGCCAATTGCTATATGGGTAAAATAGGGCTGATTAATTCAGGTGGTGGTTCCAAAGGCAAATCAGATTTGTCCGAAGCTGTAACAACTGCCGTCATCAATAAAAGGGCTGGTGGCTCTGGGCTGATAATGGGAAGAAAAGCATTTCAAAAGCCCTTTAGCGAAGGCGTGAAAGTATTACAATCTGTTCAGGAAGTTTATTTGGACGATAAAATTAGTGTAGCATAATCAACAGAATGTTTGACACAGAGACAGAGATAAAATCATTAAAATCACTTAACCACTACCTCCTTAAACTGGTAGAAAGCCGTCTATGGCTTAAAGTAATCATTGCTTTGTTGTTAGGTGTTGGATTTGGTCTGTTATTGAGTCCACAAAATGGATGGATTTCTAAAGAAACAGCAGATATCGCGGGGAATTGGCTGGCATTGCCCGGTGTACTATTTCTGAAACTGGTTCAAATGATTATGATTCCGTTGATTGTGGCTTCCATCATCACAGGAATCGCAAGTAATGATAAGGACAGTTTAAAAAAATTAGGTGGTGGTGTTTTACTATATTTTTTGGGCACAACAATAGTTTCGGTTAGCATTGGTACGATACTATCCCAAATTTTTAGACCGGGTCGTTTTCTTCATCAACAAGCACTAAAAGAGCATAATGAAATTACGGCAGTTTCAACTGATGAACCCGAGCTTTCCTTCGGAGTTGAAACGATTCCTGATGCCATCTCAAACCTGCTTCCTGAAAATCCATTGGCATCTATGGTAAGTGGTGAAATGTTAAGTATTGTGATTTTCACAATCATTATTGGTGTAGCTGTGCTATCTCTTGAAAATGATTTACTGCGCCCAGTAAAGCTGCTTCTAAGTGCCATTCAGGAAGTCTGTATGACGGTGGTAAAATGGTCTATGTTATTAGTCCCTATTGCTGTTTTCGGACTTATGGCACAGCTTACCTCTAGTGTTGGTTTGAGTTCTCTATCTGGCCTCACCTACTATGTGGGTGTCGTCTTGCTCGGTCTGTTATTCTTAGTAATTTTCTATTTAGGGCTAATTGTGCTTCTTGGAAAAGCAAACCCTATGCATTTCTTAAAAAAAATAAGGGACGTTCAATTATTGGCCTTTTCAACCACAAGCTCTGCGGCCGTGATGCCACTTTCCCTTCAAACAGCCGAAGAAAAATTAAAGGTGGACAAGACCATTAGCAATTTTATCATTCCCATTGGCGCAACCGTCAATATGGATGGTACTGCACTTTATCAAACGATAACAACCCTTTTTATAGCCCAAGCCTATGGACTGGAAATGAGTTTACTCAATATTATTGTGGTCATTGTAACTATCGTTGCTGCTTCAATCGGCACACCTGCCATTCCCGGAGGTGGTGTGGTGATACTCGCTTCTGTTTTGGGAAGTGTTGGTATCCCAGCCGAAGGCATCATCATTATTATTGGTGTAGAAAGATTGTTGGGAATGTTCAGGACTGCTGTAAACGTAACGGGTGACCTTACAGCTTGTATGGTTTTTAATAGGTTGTATGGTATAAAAAACATTGAAATTCTTAAAAAAGAAGCTTTATAACTATGGATAGTACTATAAAACATATAGGTGTATTTACCTCTGGAGGTGATAGTCCAGGGATGAATTCAGCCTTGTACGCCATTGCAAAAACGGCTGAAGCAACTGGTATAAAAGTTAGTGGTTTTAGAAAAGGATATGAAGGATTGATAGACGGTGACTTGGTTCAATTAAAATCACACGAATTACAAAAACTGACCCAAAAGGGTGGCACTATCCTTAAGACAGCCCGAAGCAAACGTTTTCTCGAACTGGAAGGTCGAAAAAAAGCCTTGCAAACTCTAAATGTAAACAAAATAGACGCTTTAATTGCCATTGGTGGTGATGGTACATTTAAAGGATTACTTGCTTTTTCAGAGATATGCGATATCCCATTCATAGGGATTCCCGGAACTATTGATAACGATATTTCGGGTACGGATTACACCCTTGGTTTTGATTCCGCAGTTAACACAGCCATTGAAAATATTGATAAAATAAGGGATACTGCCGAATCCCATAACCGTGTGTTCATTGTTGAAGTAATGGGAAGGGATTCGGGTTACATCGGTATTCATTCTGGATTGATGGTTGGTGCGGACGCCATATTAATTCCGGAGAGCGGTACGGACTTTATTAACCTTTTGGGTAAGGTGAAAAATTACGATAGCGAGGATGCTTTTCTAATCGTAGTTTCTGAAGGTGACGAAATTGGTGCCGAACTTGTTTCTTCAAAAATAAAGGAAGTCAATCCCAATGTCGATTTACGCATAACAAAGCTTGGCCACATACAGCGAGGTGGAAATCCTTCTGCTTTGGATAGAATGTTGGGCATAAGGCTTGGGGTGGAAGCCGTAAAATCGCTTTTACAAAGTAAAAAGAATGTAATGATCGGGATTTTAAACAATCAATTGCACTTAACCCCTTTTAATGAGGTGGTCAAGCAACATCAGGTCAATAAAGAATTGCACGAACTTTTAGAACTATTTGGAACATAAATTATGAAAACAACAATATACAGCACACATAAATTCGATAAGCCTTCCATTGAAAACGCTAATAAAGGAAAACATCAATTGAATTTTCTGGAATTTAGGCTAACAAAGGAAACCGCCTTATTGGCAGAAGGTTCAAAGGCCATAGCACTTTTCTCAAGTGACGATGCCTCTTCGGAAGTTTTGGATATTTTACACAAACTAGGCATAAAATTTATCGCATTACGTTCGGCAGGTTTCAATCACGTCGATTTAGAAAAAGCAGCTGAATTGAATATAAAAGTGGCCCGTGTCCCAGCCTATTCACCTTATGCCATTGCAGAACATACAATGGCTTTGATACTTGCATTAAACCGAAGACTGATTAAAGCCCACAATAGAGTGCGCGAACAAAACTTTTCATTAAACGGTCTCACTGGTTTTGACCTAAATGGGAAAACCGTTGGCGTGATTGGAACAGGAAAAATAGGGTCTGTACTCGTAAAAATACTTCACGGATTCGGCTGCAATATTCTTGCCCAGGATATAGAAGAAAGCAAAGACCTAATTGATAAATATGGCGTAATCTATTCAGATTGTGCGACGCTCTGTAAGCACGCAGATATAATAAGCCTGCACGTGCCATTAAAAGCTTCAACAAAACATTTAATAAATAAAGAGCATATAGCACTAATGAAATCTGGAGTAATGCTCATCAATACAAGTCGTGGTGGGTTGGTGGACACCAAGGCAGTTATCGAAGGATTGAAAACTAAAAAAATAGGGTATTTAGGACTGGATGTTTATGAGGAAGAAGAAGGATTGTTCTTTGAAGACCATTCCGATGACATTTTGCAAGACGATGTGATTGCACGCTTAATGACTTTCAACAATGTACTAATTACAAGCCATCAAGCTTTTTTAACCAAAACCGCATTGACCAATATTGCAGAAACAACCATATATAATCTGGATTGTTTTGAAAAACAAAAACCTTCTGGAAATGAAATTAGCATTAATTAATAGTTAAAAACAAATATTATGAAAAACATACTCGTACCAACAGACTTTTCAAAAAATTGCAATAAAGCAGAAGAACTCGGAATTGAAATGGCAAAGCTTTACAATTCCGAAATCCATTTTTTCCATTTGATGAAAACCCCGGTAGAATGGGTAAAGTTGGATAAACAAAAAGAAAAACAGCACCCAGAAACAGTAAAGCAAATAGGCATCGCAAAAGCCTACCTGAGAGAACTGGAGAAAAAAGCAGAACGACAAGGCCTTGAATGCAGGACTTTTCTTAAATTTGATGGTGGTCAGGCAAATATCCTTAAACATTCGGGTCATTTTCATCACGATTTTATAGTTACGGGAAGTAGTGGCACCCGAGGCGGTATACGTGAGTTAATGGGAAGCAACGTAGAAAAAATTGTTAGGAAAGCTGATGTACCAGTTGTTGTAGTCAAGGATGAAGAAGTATCCTTTCCTTTTAAGGATATCGTTTTTGTTTCAGATTTTCTTCAAGATGTAAGCGATGTATTTAAGCAAGTTATTTCGATTGCTGAAAAATGCGGCGCACATATCCATTTATTGAGGGTCAATACTCAGACCGATTTTAACAGTATAGAACAAGGGTTGGATCCCATCAAGGAGTTCCTGAAAAAATTCCCCGATTTGGATAACTTCTCAATGAATGTATATAACGAACCAGACGTAGAAACAGGGATAAACAATTATTTACGATATAAAAATGCCGATTTAATCGCAATGTGTACTCACGGACGTACAGGCTTTTTAAGCTTATTCTCTAAAAGCATCGCAGAGGGTGTAACCAATCACTCCGAATTACCAGTAATGACTATTAAAATGTAACAATGAATAAATCAGTCTTAATAAAAAAATACTCTGGTGAGTACGAAGCCTTTGATGTAAACAAACTCATCAACTCCCTGCGGCGTTCACGGGCAGATGAGGATATTATTCAAGATATAGCCCGGAAAGTACAAGAGCAGATTGAAGAAGGAATGACAACCAAAAAAATCTATCAGTTGGCTTTCAAGATGCTAAAACGAAAATCTAGGGTAAGTGCCTCAAAGTACAAGCTCAAAAAAGCTTTAATGGAACTAGGTCCAACCGGTTTTCCATTTGAAAAATTAGTAGGCAAACTATTGGCACACGAAGGTTTTGATACAGAAGTTGATGTTATTGTCCAAGGTAATTGTGTTCAACACGAAATAGATGTGATAGCGCAAAAAGACAATAATCATTATATGATTGAATGCAAATACCATAGCGATCAAGGCCGAGTTTGCAACGTGAAGATTCCATTATACATCAATTCAAGATTTTTAGATGTAGAAAAAAATTGGGAACGCCAAAAAGGTCACGATACTAAACTTCACAAAGGAGGCGTCTATACAAATACACGATTTACAAGTGATGCGGTACAATATGGTAAATGCGTTGGGCTATTATTGACAAGTTGGGATTACCCAATGGATAACGGGTTAAAAGACAGAATAGATAAGTCGGGGCTACATCCATTAACAGCAATAACAACGCTTACTAAGGCCGAAAAAACGAAATTATTGGATAAAGGTCTTGTGCTCTGCAAAGAGCTTCACGAAAACCCAAAAGTTTTAGAACAAGTAGGAGTGCCAAAGTCAAGGCACAAAAAGATTCTCGAAGATTCAAGAGAACTATGTAGAATTCAATAAAACACTACATACATTTTTAATTTAAAAATAGAACAAATGAAAACAGATGAACTGAAAGAAAAGGACAGTATAGATTTAGAGCCATTTTACCAAGCATTGGAAGATGACTCTAAACTACTTGAAGAAGCCCTTGAGATATTATTGGAAATGGTTCACTTTGAACCTAAATCAGTAAAGAAATTGGCTCTTTTTATTAAAGAGGATTCTCGTAATCTATATAAAGAAATAGTGGAATTGAGCAAATCAAAACAAGATAAAGGAAATACACCTTCTTGCTGTGGTGGACTCTAAATAAATACTATAAAGATGGATAACAATAAAATAAATATTCACTTTTTAGGTGCAGCAGGTACGGTAACCGGCTCAAAATATTTAGTGGACACAGGAGATAAAAAGATACTCATAGACTGCGGACTTTTTCAAGGGTTAAAAGAATTACGCCTTAAAAACTGGGAGTATCCACCCGTTAATGTTGCTGATATTGACGCTGTTTTGCTTACCCACGGCCATATGGACCATACAGGATATTTGCCGAGATTGGTAAAGCAAGGTTTCAAAGGGCCCATTTACGGCACCAATCCCACCTTGGACATCGCAAAAATCATATTGAATGATAGTGCCAAAATACAAGAACAGGAAGCCGAACGTGCCAATAAAGAGGGCTATTCCAAACACAGTCCCGCGGAACCACTTTACGATTTAAATGATGTAGAAAAAACAATCCCTTACTTCAAAGGAGTACCACCCTCGCAATGGTTACCCATTCTCAAAGATGTGAAAGCGAGGTTTCAATACAACGGACACATCCTTGGTGCCACATACATTGAGTTAGATTTACGCGGAAAACGTTTCGTGTTTTCTGGCGATATAGGCAGAACAAACGATTTATTACTGTTTCCGCCATTAAAGCCAAAAAAGGCAGATGTATTATTTATTGAATCCACCTACGGAGGAAGATTTCATCGTGATGAAGTAGAAGCACTTCCACAAATTGAAAAATTGGTCAATGAAACCATTAATAGAGGTGGCAGCTTATTTGTCCCAAGTTTTTCGGTAGAACGCGCCCAATTGATGATGCTTATTTTTTGGAGGTTACTCAAGGAGAACAAAATCCCCAAAGTACAAATGATTATGGATAGTCCAATGGGTGCCAACGTATTGGAACTGTTTCATAGAACTCGGGATTGGCACAGATTGGAAGACAACGAATGTGACGAAATGTGCTCACACTTTACAGTTGTTAGCAGTTATCGTGAAACAATGGAATTAAGAACAGATTACAAACCAAAAATCGTGATTGCAGGAAGCGGAATGCTCACAGGGGGAAGAATGCTAAACTATCTTGAAACACAGGCACAAAATCCAAATAACACCTTACTTTTTGTAGGCTATCAAGCTGAAGGCACTCGTGGCAGAAAATTATTGGAAGGTGAAAAAGAACTAAAAGTATATGGAAAATGGGTGCCGTTTAAAATGCAAGTAGTAGAAATTGAAGGGCTTTCGGCACACGCAGACCACGCAGAACTTATGGACTGGATGGATAAGATAAAAAACAAACCCGAACGTATTTTCATTGTACACGGTGAAAAAGAGAGTGCAGAAGCATTGCAAAAAGGCATCAAGGAAACCTATGGGTGGGATGCAGAAATTCCGCAATTATACACCATCGAAGAAATAGAATAAATCGAAAAATCACAACAACCAATAAAATATGGACACACACTCAAACATATTAAAATATAAACATCTCGGAATCTATACCCAAAACGAAAATGTAGTGTATATGCGCGAAGATTGCCACGTCTGTATTTCAGAAGGGTTTGAGGCACTTACCCGAATAAGAATATCCAATGCAAATACATCAATCGTAGCAAGTCTTAATGTCCTGAATTCTGATATTCTGTTGCCTAATGAAATCGGACTATCAGATGCTGCTGCGAAAAAACTCAATGTTTCCCCAAACGATACATTATATGTTTCCCATTTAGAGCCTATTGAATCCTTAAGCCACGTCAGGGCAAAAATCTATAACAAAAAACTGGATTATAAGGCCTATAACAACATCATAACCGATATCGTGGAAGGCGATTATTCCAACATCCACCTTTCGGCATTTATTACTGCCTGTGCTGGCGACCGAATGGATATTGATGAAATATCCGACCTAACGAAAGCAATGATTGCTTCCGGAAAGCAACTGAACTGGAACAAGGATATCGTGGTCGACAAACATTGTATTGGCGGATTGCCTGGCAATAGGACAACACCATTGGTAGTTGCCATTGTTGCCGCGTATGGGCTTACTATGCCAAAAACATCCTCACGGGCAATCACTTCGCCAGCAGGCACAGCAGATACAATGGAAGTACTGACCAATGTTACGCTCTCTTCCGAGGAAATAAAGACCGTAGTAGAAAAAGAAGGCGGATGTTTTGTTTGGGGCGGTACAGCGCAGTTAAGTCCTGCCGATGATGTGCTCATTAAAATTGAAAAAGCCTTGGATATTGATAGCGAAGGTCAGCTCATCGCTTCAGTACTCTCTAAAAAGGCAGCAGCTGGTTCTACTCACGTGGTCATTGATATTCCCGTGGGAGAAACCGCCAAGGTTCGCAGTACCGAAATGGCAGAAAAACTAAAAAATCATATGGAAACCGTTGGAACTGCTGTTGGGTTGAATGTAAAAGTTGTAGTTACGGATGGCACGCAGCCTGTTGGAAGGGGTATCGGTCCAACTTTAGAAGCCATAGATATATTAAAAGTTTTGAAAAATGAGGAAGATGCACCTAAAGACTTAACAGAAAGAGCATTGCTTTTAGCTACTGAACTATTAGAACTTTCTGGAAAAGTAGAAAAAGGAAAGGGACAGGAAACCGCACATAAAATTCTCAAATCTGGAAAAGCATATGAAAAATTCGTAGCCATTTGTAAGGCGCAAGGTCAATTTTCAAAACCAGTTTTAGCACCTTATAAAATTGAAATTAAAGCTGAAAAGTCAGGCGTTTTGCAACGAATTGATAACCGTAAAATTGCAAAACTGGCCAAGCTTTCTGGAGCACCACAATCTAAATCGGCAGGGATTCTTCTAAATGTGCATTTGGGAGAACAAATCGAAGAGAACCAACTGCTTTATACCATATATGCTGAATCCAAAGGTGAACTTAATTATGCCTTGGAATATGAAAACAACCATAACGACATCATAACTATAAATTAAAGAACATACTATGAAAACAATATTATTCAGTCTTCCCGGAAATGAAGAACTCACAGAACTAATGGCTACAAAAATGGATGCTGAAGTGGGTCAAGCCACATTAAGGAAATTCCCTGACGGGGAATCATACACGCGCATATTGTCTGATGTTAAAGATAAATGTGTGGTACTGGTATGCACCTTGCACGAACCGGACGAAAAACTGTTGTCACTATATTTTTTAAGCCACACAGCCAAATCATTAGGAGCTATGTGTACCTGTTTGGTAGCACCCTATTTGGCGTATATGCGGCAGGACAAAGTATTTAATGAAGGAGAAGGAGTGACTTCCGGTTTCTTCGGAAAATTGATTTCTGGTTTCGCCGATAGCATTACCACAGTTGACCCTCACTTGCACAGAATTAGTTCGTTGGGAGAAGTGTATCAAATTCCAAATAAAGTGATTCACGCTGCCGACGCAATTTCAGAATGGATTAAAGAAAATATCGAAAACCCGGTACTTATCGGACCTGATTCTGAAAGTGAACAATGGGTATCAGAAGTCGCCAAAAATGCAGGAGCACCATTTACGGTATTACAAAAGGTGCGTCACGGTGACCGTGATGTAGAAGTCTCTGTTCCCGATGTGGATATATATAAAGATGCTACACCCATTTTGGTAGATGATATTATTTCCACAGCCCGAACAATGATTGAAACCGTACAACATCTTAAAAAAGCAGGAATGAAACCACCTATTTGTGTAGGCATTCACGCCGTTTTTTCAGGAAACGCCTATCAAGATTTATTGGATTCCGGAGTAGAAAAAATAGTGACTTGTAATACCATCCCACACTCTTCAAATGGAATAGATTTAAGTGATATTATGGCAAAAGAGGTAAAAAAATTAATGCACCATATATGAGAAAACAAGGCTTTATAGTACTAATCACTTTATTCAGCATCACAATGACTGGACAAACTGAAATGCTCATTGGGCAGATTTCAGGCAGAGTTGTTATTCGGGAAAACTTTGATGAAAATGGTTCTTTTTTAAATAAACAAACTTTCAAAGCCAGTGAAACAATAAAGAAAAATGGATACTATGAAATTGAGGTAGTTACGGAATTGTTTGATAAAGACAAAAAATTGACCGATAAATACACCACAACCTATCGTTGCAAGCCTGATGAAGCAAGTGTAGTGGTAATGGCTTTCCCGTTTTCCAATCCAAAATCAAAGAAAACAGAAATCAACACCACTTCAAAGAAATTTAAAGAACTATACAATTTGGATAATCTGAAAAATATTGAATTGGAAATGAGTTTTGACTCGGGCTTGTTGAATTTTTTCGGTTCAAAAAGCATCATAAAAATTTACGATCGAAAATTAGAAGCTGGCAAAAACACTATTAAATCAAAAATAAATATTAAGGCCTATGCCTGGGGTATTCGCATCAAGCAATTCAATTATACTGTTATTGAAAAATTAAATGAAAAAGGATTATTGACTTTTCAGAAATTTTCAGAAGCAGATAACAGCTATTTTACAATAAACTATAAATAAAGACAGATGAAAAATTACGATACACTTTCTGAAGCCATAAACGATTTACAGGGAAATGGCTATACATATGATTTTAACCTAAAACCAGAATGTTTGGAGTGTGCCTCACTAAAAATTGAAATACACCCAGAAGATTTTAATGTTGACGAGATGCATCGTTTTGAGGGTATGAGCAGTACCGACGATAATAGTGTGCTTTATGCTATTTCATCAAAAAATGGGATTAAAGGACTTTTGGTAGATGCCTATGGCGTCTATGCCGAAAACATTTCGGAAGCTATGAGAAAAAAATTACGATAACACTTAAACAAGACAATAATGGAAAATCACGAACACCACAATCACGATGAAATGGACCATTCTAAAATGGACCATTCGAAGATGAAACACAAAAAAGAAGACCATTCTAAAATGAACCACAAAGGTGGGGACCATTCGGGTCACAATCCGGGTCACGGTCAAATGGGCCACGACCATCATAAAATGATGATTGCCGATTTCAGGAAACGGTTTTGGGTAACCTTAATCTTGACCATTCCCATCCTCATCATCTCCCCGATGATCCAAGGGTTTATTGGGTATGAGTTCCTGCTTCCCGGAAACCAATATATATTATTTGGCCTTTCTTCTGTAGTGTATTTCTATGGCGGCTGGCCATTTATTACCGGATTTTGGTCCGAAGTTAAAAAAGGTGCACCAGGGATGATGACCCTTATTTCTATGGCCATTACCGTGGCTTACGTTTATAGTTCGGCAACCGTGTTCGGCTTAGAAGGAGTTGATTTTTTCTGGGAACTGGCTACCCTTATCGCTATTATGTTGGTAGGACATTGGATAGAGATGAAAAGCGTCTTGGGAGCATCAAAGGCCTTACAGCTTTTGGTAAGTATGATGCCCGCAGAAGCCCATAGGGTAAAGGGTGATACCATAGAAGATATTCCGTTGGAAGATTTGTTAAAAGATGATGTCATATTAGTAAAACCAGGTGAAAAGGTGCCTGCTGATGGTATTATAACAGAAGGCACCAGCTACCTGAATGAATCTATGCTTACTGGGGAGTCCAAACCAGTTAAGAAAGAAATAGATGATAAGGTTATTGGAGGTTCGGTAAACGGTAATGGCAGCATAAAGGTAAAGGTTGAGCATACAGGAAAGGACAGTTATCTCAACAAGGTGATCACAATGGTTGAAGAAGCACAAAAGTCCAAATCAAAAATGCAAAACCTCTCGGATAGAGCTGCAAAATGGCTTACCTATATCGCATTAGGTATTGGATTTGGCACATTGGCGGTTTGGCTAATTTTAGGCTTCCCTTTTGTGTATGCTTTGGAGCGTATGGTAACGGTAATGATTATTGCGTGTCCGCACGCTTTAGGTCTTGCCATTCCATTAGTGGTCGCTATTTCTACTGCGGTTTCTGCACAGAATGGATTATTGATTAGAAATAGAACAGCTTTTGAAGAATCCCGAAAAATAACGGCATTATTATTCGACAAGACTGGAACATTGACCAAAGGTGATTTTGGTGTAACAAGGGTTGAGTCGGTCAATCAGAAATATCCACCTAAAGAAATTTTGAGGCTTTCAAGTGCATTGGAACAGAGTTCTGAACACCCTATTGCGGTTGGAATAATTAAAAAAGTAAAAGAAGATGAAGTTATTATTCCGAACCCTGAAAACTTTAACGCAATTACCGGTAAAGGAGTCGAGGCGAACGTAGAAGGGAAAGAAATAAAAGTTGTAAGTCCCGGATATTTAAGGGATGAAAAAATAACTATTCCAGAGGATGCCTATAGCGATGCCGCAGAAACTGTTGTTTTTGTCTTGATTGATGGAAAACTGGCAGGATACATAGCATTGGCGGACGAAATTAGACCGGAATCTGCCGATGCCATCAAAATTTTCAAAAAGAATAATATAAAAGTTTTAATGGCTACCGGTGATAATGAAAGAACTGCCAAAGCTGTTAGCGATAAACTCGGCTTGGATGGATACTACGCCGAAGTTTTGCCACATCAAAAAGTGGAAATAGTAAAAGAATTGGAAAGTAAGGGAGAGTTTGTGGCAATGACAGGAGACGGAGTGAACGATGCACCGGCTCTGGCTCAAGCCAATGTAGGTATTGCAGTAGGTTCTGGCACAGACGTAGCCGCTGAAACCGCGGATATTATTTTGGTAAACAGCAACCCACAAGATATTGCTAACTTGATTTTGTTCGGTAAGGCTACATACAATAAAATGATCCAGAACCTTGTTTGGGCAACGGGATACAACGTTATAGCCATTCCGTTAGCTGCTGGAGTGCTTTATTCTACCGGTTTTGTTTTGGGCCCAGCCGTTGGAGCTGTATTTATGAGTTTAAGTACGATTATAGTGGCTATCAATGCGCAATTATTAAAGCGAAAAATCGGTAAAAAATAAATGGACAAAAAAGAAAAACTCAACAGGATATTTTTAATCCTGTTGAGTTTATTTGTAGTGATGTTGGGCTATGGTATTTTATTGCCAACCCTTCCCTACTATACCGAAAGATTAGCTTTAGGAGATAACCTAGATACTGATTCGATTAACTTTCATATTGGTTTTTTGACCAGTATTTATCCGCTCTTCCAGCTTCTTTTCGTTGTACTCTGGGGCAGGCTATCCGATAAATACGGCCGTAAACCCATTATCATTGTTGGGCTAATCGGCTTTGTAATTATGCAATTACTTACCGGTCTTGCTACATCATTGACGATGCTATATGTTGCTCGCATCTTTGGTGGTATTTTCACGTCATCAGTTATTCCAGTTAGCAACGCATATTTGAGCGACATTACTTCTGAAAAACGAAGAACAAAAATAATGGGTTGGTCGGGTGTTGCCATTAGCTCTGGTGTTATTTTTGGTCCTGTCATTGGTGGCTTTCTGTCTCAAACTGACCTTCATTTAAAATATACGATAGGTCTGCTGCATTTAGACCGATTTTCAGTACCCTTTTTGTTTGCCGCTCTTCTAGGACTTATAGTCTTATTTGTAGTAGCAAAATGGTTAAAAAACACCACTCGCGTACATACGTTCACAACACAAAAAGCGAGCTTGCGATTCACATTTACCAAATATTTTGTCGTATTACTGGGTCTGTCGTTTGTCATCCAATTTGTAGTAACGCTGTTTGAAACTGTCTTTTCAATATATGGGAAAGATGAATTAGGATTTAACAGTAACCAAATAGGTATTGGTTTTATGCTATGTGGTTCAATAATGGCTGTTTTACAACCTTTGTTCGCACTCCCGCTAAAACATCCAGTATATCATGCTGATCGGCGTAAATCCTACTAAATCCAGTGAACCCAGCTAATGCATAAGCAGGTATTCCATATTTCCAGCCATATCGTTTTTGAATAAAAGCCGCACTCTGAAATGTCGTGGAGGTATGCCCTGATGGAAAAGAATTATTATTAGCTTCATTGGGTCGTGGCTTACTAATGGCTAGTTTTAACCCAAAAGTCATGGCTTCGTTTACGGCAAAACCTTTTAGAAACTGCCAAGTTCCTTGTTTATCACCAATGACAAGGGTAGATCCTAATGAAATAGTAGGCATAGCATACAAAAGAATATCTCCTGAGATTTCAATCGCTTTTTCTTGTGAATACAATCTCAAATTCCAAAAGCAAATAAGACAAACAAAAAATATAAAGCACCTCTGAATTTTAAAATGGAAGGTTTTGGTAGGGGAATTAAAAAGAGAACACATAAATTTACGCTATCAGTTATGTAGTTTTAATAGTATAGGCATGAGTATTTCTTAGGATTAAGCTACTAAAAGTAAATCTTGATTCTAAAGACATTCTAAAGTTTAAGTGAATATTAATTGATTACTATAATTGAGTCTTTCAATAATTCAATAGATACCTCTATTTCTTCTAAAGTTTTATATTCACCATCCATTTGAGATTCAAAATACCTTCCTTCATTTCTTATTATATCTAGCTTATTTGTTTGATAACTAACCACTCCATTTAAACCTAGATGTCTTTTAAAAATTAACATTACCCCAAACCATACTAACTGTAGCTTCTGCATCTTTGGGATTATAAGAACATCCAAAAGACCATCTTGTAGTGATGCTTTTGGCGTAAGACTAAAATTATAGCCCAATTCATTGGAGTTTGATGCAAAAATTAAAAATGGGTCTTTATACTTTTTTGTTCCGTTAATGGTTACTACAAGAGAATCTTCATTCTTATTATTAAAAAAAGTAACAACACAAGCTTTTAAATAACTATTAAGGGTACGCCCAGTAAAACCTTCATACCTTCGTATTACTTTTGCATCAAATCCAAAGCCTGTATTACTAAAAAAATAAGTGCCATTGCAGCTTCCTACATCAATTCTGGTTGTTATCTCATGCTGAATCAGTAAAAGTGCCTTTTCAATATCTTTAGGTATTTTCAAATGAGAAGCCAATCCATTTCCAGAACCAATGGGTACAATCCCTAAGATGCATTGAGAATTCACTAAGACAGAAGCTACCTCATTAACGGTTCCATCACCACCACATGCTACAATAATAGTGGCACCTTGGCTAACAGATTCTTGGGTCAGCACTACAGCCTCACCTTTATACTTTGTACTCTTAACTCTCACCTCATAATGGTCTTTTGAAAAATAGCTGCTCAAAAGCGTTTCATCAATATGTTTATTCCCTTTTCCTGCAATTGGATTTACAATGAAATGAATTTTTTTCATTTGTTTAAACTTTTTAAAGTGAGCTTACCGCTGGTATATAAATCATCGGCAGTTTGATAAAAAGATATGGTCTGATTTAAATAGTCATTGGATAATGTTTGTTTCGTCAGTTCATTGGTTTTATCATCCCATGTATAAAAATTAGCAGTTTTTTGGTCTCCAAGGATCATTACATCATTTCCTTTTAAAAGTCCAAGTTTTCTATAATTTCCAATAAAAGCCCTTTCCCTATCTGAAGCTTTATTTGTGATATCCTGCCCAAAGAAGTTTGAACTATACTCCCAATTAAAATAACCGAATAGTGTTGGGAAAAGATCGATTTGAGAACAGAGTTTCTCAACCTTTTCTGAGTGTTTATTAGGCAGGTTGTAGATAATAGCAGGAATATGATAATTCTTAACATCTAATTCCCACCTTCCAGCACTACTGGCACAATGATCACTCATAATCACAAATACAGTATTTTTAAACCACGGCTTTGTTTTAGCTTTTTCAATAAACTTTCCAATCGCATAATCTGTATATTTAACGGCTCCATCGCGACCACTCCCCGACGGGATGTCTATTTTTCCATTAGGATAGGTATAAGGTTTATGATTAGAAGTAGTCATGATAAAGTCAAAAAAAGGTGTTCCATTAACAGTCTGCAAATCTGCTTGTTGTAAGACTTTACTAAAAAGATCCTCATCGCATACACCCCAAGCATTTTCAAAACTTACTTCTTCATCATTAATATTCGTCCTAATGGTTTCTATCTCATCTCCAATCAAAAAATTTCTTCCTCTATCTATAATATTAAAACCATTACCACTAAAATACGTATTCATATTATCGAAATAGCCATCTCCCCCATAATAGAAGTTACGGGTATACCCTTTATTTTTAAACACTTCACCAATAGTAAACATTCCCGTATTCCGTTCTCTTTTCACAATACTTCGTCCAGGTGTTGGTGGAATCGATAAGGTTATGGCTTCCATTCCACGAACCGTCCTGGTTCCTGTAGCATATAGATTTGAAAACAAAACCCCATCCTTAGAAAGCTTATCCAAGTTCGGAGTAAGCCCCTTTTCATTGCCAAATACTCCTAAGAATTTTGCACTTAAACTCTCCACACAAATAAATATAACATTGGGGGTTATTTCACTTTGAAGTGAATCATGCCGTGAAATATTTCTATATATTGGATTTTTTTTCGGATTAATCAATTTTCCAGAAGCTTCGTATTGTTTGCTAACCAAAGCATGAGATTCTTTTTCTGTAAGGGTTTTGTAAAATTCCGTGTAAGAAAGTGCATTATTTCTAAAGGCGGCAAAAAAGGAATAAATCCCCGCCTTAGAAAGTTCATTATTGTACCGGTTTCTAGACCAATCAGCACCTTCATTGGAAACAAACATGCTAAAACAAATGGCTATTACAATCCAAGGTAAAGAAAATAATACTTTCTTTTTAAATGTTATTTGCGTCAGAAATATATGTTTAAAAACCTTGCATTTATATATTAAATATAAGGTACCAATAGCCAATAACAAGATGCTAGAAATTAAAATCGGTAAGGGATAGGACTCATTTATATTTTGAACTACCTCATAGGTATAGATTAGATAATCTACTGCTATAAAATTAAATCTTCTATGGAATTCATCCCAGAATGTAATTTCTGCAAAAAATGAAAAATAGAGCATCAATATTCCTATGGTAAAACCTGTATAGGTAGCTATTCGATCAAATAAACTCCCAATCCATTTATTAGGAATAATCATTAAATACAGCAAATACGGAAGGGTAAAAAACGAAATTGTTCCCAAGTCATAAAACAAACCTGTTATAAAAATTCGTATTATATCAATAAAATGTACATCCACCTCACCTAAATTCCACAATAAAAAAATTGATCTTACAACAAATGAAAGGCTTATAAAAAAAAGAACAAAAACCTTCAATAATTCAAAACGTTTAGGGGGACAATACCACATAAAATTACTGCATCTAAATTTAAGCGGTAAAATTAGTACCAGAATCTAAAGGAAAATTAAAGTTTGCATTTCATTCCGATTATTGCAAAAAATGGGATTTGAAAATAAATTCAAATCCCATCAATAGGAAACAATCAAAACCTAATCTTCATCTTCTCCTGTTAACACTTCTTTTTTCTTTAATTCTCCTTTTTCATCAAAAGCTACTTCCAATTTGGATTTTCCTTTTTTAATTTCACATTCGTATAGAATACCATTAGTTGTTTCCGAAATTTCTTGCGCTTTAATTTTATAATTTTGGAACTTTTGAAATAAGGAAATTCGAACCCTGTCTGGTAATTGCTTCAACTTAATTTCATGTTCTGTTTCTTTCCACGTACCATCATCCATGAAATTGGCTGAATACCGATGTCCACCATATTTAAATGCTGCTTCCCATTCATGATCAGATTCCTGATCCCAATGTACGGCCTTAGCTTCAGGGAATTTTTTATTAAATGCTTCTTCTACTTTTTCTGGCACCTCTTTTTTAATGGCAAAGGCACTTAACCCTGTTACTGAGACCACCATAAATAATAACTTTAATACTTTCATTATAAGTTTTATTTTTAGTTAATAATATTAAAATTAGGAACTAATTCTAAAGGAATGCTTAAGTGGTTAGAACTTATATTTAAAAGATATTCTCGCAATCTGTGTCTCATAATAATTCTGATATAAGGCAGTAAAATCGCTTTCGTTTATTTCTTGTCGAATGCCATAAGTATTAAAAATATCACTCATTGAAAAAGCAACCTCTCCTTTTTTATTCCATACGACTTTCTTCACTCCAATATCTACCGAAGAACGAGAAAGCTCCTTTCCTTGCGGTATATTTTTTGGTGAATAATAAAGCCCTACCACTTGAAATTGTAACTCCCAAGGCAGCTGAAATTCATTTGGACTTGCAACAAAAAACTAGACAAAGAGAAAAGAGATTATGCTGCTAATTTTTGATTGTACATATCTGTTTCAAACTCATCAATAGATTTTAATCCTAAAGCTGAGTGTAATCTTTTTCTATTATACCAAGTTTCTAT